>JALFBL010000058.1 GCA_022773395.1 Prevotella sp. | reverse complement strand
TTTGATTGTAAAATTTTCAAGTGTCATGTCTTCTCCTTTCTTTTATATGTATTTCTTTCTGTCTTTATCGGCTCAAAAGATGTGCCTGTCGTAAAAGAATGCCATTTTGGCATCATTTTCTGTAGGGCTGGCAGCCTGACAATGTTTCCCTCCTGTAGGTGGATGGCCGAAAACTCGTTTGGTAGGACTGTTTCCTCCATTAAATATCTATAACAACAGCCTGAAAATTCTGTATTTCGCAATAATGTTGTATCTTTGCAAATAGAATAAAGTCATAAGCACCAATACTCATGAACGGAAGCAATTGTATTGTCATTATTCCTACTTATAATGAGAAGGAGAATATCGAGAAGATTATCCGGGCTGTTTTCAACTTGGAAAAGAGGTTTCATATCCTTGTGATAGACGACGGATCGCCCGATGGAACGGCAACTATCGTGAAAGGACTGATGGAGGACGAGTTTTCCGGGAGGCTCTTTCTGATTGAACGTTCGGGAAAATTGGGATTGGGAACAGCTTATATTGCCGGATTCAAATGGGCGTTGGAACACGAATATGACTATGTGTTCGAGATGGATGCTGATTTCAGCCATGACCCGAAAGACCTTCCCCGTCTTTACAGTGCTTGCCATGACGAAGGTTTTGACATGGCCATCGGCTCACGCTATGTTTCGGGCGTAAATGTGGTGAACTGGCCTATTGGCAGGGTGCTGATGAGCTATTTTGCCTCGAAGTATGTGCGCATGGTTACCGGGTTCAAAATCCACGACACCACGGCTGGATTCAAGTGTTACAAACGCAGGGTGTTGGAGACCATCGAACTGGAGAAGATACGATTTAAGGGCTATGCTTTCCAGATAGAGATGAAATATACGGCCTATAAGATTGGCTTCAAGATAAAGGAAGTGCCTGTGATTTTCGTCAACCGGCGTGAGGGCGTGTCAAAGATGAACGGAGGTATTTTCGGTGAGGCTTTCTTCGGAGTGATGCGGCTGCGGTGGGACGGCTGGATGCGCCGTTATCCAAAGGTTATTCTTCGTACACCTATCCAAACCAATCAGGACAAGTGAAATATCTGTATCGCATCTATCAGCTTCTCATCGTATGTCCGTTTGTCGTCATCCTGACGGTGCTGGTAACGGTGACCATTGCCATTGGAACGTCTTTGGGCGGAGGACATTGGTTTTCCTACTATCCCGGGAAATGGTGGGCGTATCTCATTCTGAAAGCCTTCTTGATTCCCGTCAGGGTTGAAGGGCGGGAATACCTGAAAAAAGGAGAATCCTATGTCTTCGTGAGCAATCATCAGGGAGCGTTCGATATATTTTTGATTTTCGGCCATTTGGGGCGTCATTTCAAGTGGATGATGAAATGGCAGCTCCGAAAGATGCCCTTTGTGGGGTATGCCTGCATGAAGTCGAGGCAGATTTTTGTAGATAAGCGAGGGGCACGCAAAATCAAGGAAACTTACGATAAAGCACGGGATATTCTGAAAGACGGAACAAGCGTAACGGTGTTTCCTGAAGGGGCGCGCACCTTTACGGGGCACATGGGTGTTTTTCGTCGCGGAGCCTTTATGCTGGCAGATGAATTGCAGTTGCCTGTGGTGCCGCTGACAATCAATGGCTCGTTCAATATTTTGCCAAGAACAAGAGACGGGAGATGGGTGGCGTGGCATCCTTTGAAACTGACCATCCACAAGCCCGTTTATCCAGAGGGAAGGGGAGCTGAGAACATCAAGCGCACAATGGAAAAAAGCTATGCCACCATCATGTCGGCTCTTGTCCCAGAATATCAAGGTTTTGTAGAAAATCCTGACCAATAGGGGTACTGGGTACTTGTTATGCCTTTGCTTTCTGTGCAGGATATAAAACCTTTCAAACGTTTGACGGTTAGGGTTTATTTCTTGTGTAGGGTGATGACGGAAATCGTAGCCGGCACGCCAAAACGGATAGGAACTACGCCGCCTATGCCCGTGTTTACGAAAATAGCCCTTGTCCCTGCATAGTATTGACCTCCCCATTCTTTGTATTTGAGAGATATGGGCGACCATCCCATTATTTTAAACTGTGAGGCGTGGGTATGTCCGCTCAAGGTGAGTTGGGCATTGCTTTGTGGCAGAATATGTCGGCGCCATGCTATCGGGTCGTGCTGGAGCATGATGGTAAATGCACCGTTGCCAATACCTTTGATGGTCTGCTTCACGTCGCCTTTCTTCGGAAAGGGAGGCAGTCCGTCGTTTTCCATGCCCGCAATCACAATCGAGTCGTTACCTCTGTGCACCGCTTTCCATTCGTTGAGCAACAAATTCCAGCCCATTGAACGTTGCTTGCTCTTGGTCAGCTGCTCGTTGAGGGTCTCTGTTGCGGGGTCGGCTTTGATATATTCGGCATAATCGTGGTTGCCCAAAACGGAATAGACCCCGTCTTTTGCTTTCATCTTGCTCAATATGCTTTGGAAGGGATCAAGTTCGGATGGCTGCGCGTTCTGCAAGTCGCCCGTGAATACAATCAGGTCGGCATGCTGCGCATTGATACTGTCCACTGTCTTTTCAATCATGGAAGTGTTGTTTCCGAAAGTGCCCACGTGCAAGTCGCTGATATGTACGATGCGGTAGCCGTCGAACGCTTCAGGCAAGTCTTCTGACCTGTATTCCAAGGCGTGTACTTCCAATTTGTTCACCCCAATGGTGATGCCGTACAGCAAGACAAAAAGACCGAAGAGGGATGCGAGAACGCCTGCCACGTTTCCCCAGTTCTTTCGTGTATGGGTGAGCCGACAATACACCAGTCCCGCAAACGAGCACAAGGCAAAAACTGCCTTAGGAATGGCTATCGATGCTATCAAGAATAAGTAAAGATACAATATTTGGGGATTGTCGGGGATGAAATTGTCCAATGGCAGCAATCCCAAAGTGAAAGCTGTGAGCGCAATGGATGGCAGCCACCATAATAAGCGGCGTGCCATACCAAAATTCTTATGCTTGCCCAAATAGTGCCAGTAAAAGTACATATCCGGCAAGATAATCAACGAAAGGAATAAGATGAAATATCTCGCTACCATATTTTTCTATTTCATGATTGGTTTATCTAAACCTCAACTCTTCGCCCCGATAGTTTTCGTCCATTATGCCTTTATTATATATAAGGTGTCCGTTGCAGAAAGTTTGCTGTACTTGCCAGCGATATTCGTGTCCTAACATCGGGCTCCATTTGCATTTGCTTTGGATCATGCCTTCGGTAACCTTCCACGGGCAGCCGGGTTTCACAACAACAATGTCTGCCTTGTAGCCTTTGCGCAGAAAACCACGGTTGCGCACTTCAAAGAGCAGGGCAGGGTGGTGGCACATCAATTCTACCAATCGTTCGATGGAAAGGACACCGGCATCCATCAATTCCAACATTGTTACCAGTGAGAATTGAATCATGGGCATTCCCGATGCCGCCTTGGCCGCTCCACCTTCTTTGTCTTTCAGCAGGTGGGGAGCATGGTCGGTGCCGATAAGGGTTATTCTCCCGTCTGTCAGTGCCTTGCGCAGTGCATCTCGGTCTGTTCTGGATTTAATGGCGGGATTGCATTTGATGCGTGTGCCGAGACGGGAATAGTCGTCTTCTGAGAAAAACAGGTGACTGACCGTTGCCTCTGCCGTAATATTAGGATACGCAGGGTCAAACAGTTGCAACTCTCTTTCTGTGGTGAGGTGTGCCACATGCAGGTGCGCCTGATAGGTTTTTGCCAGTTCCACTGCAAGTGCAGTGGAGCGATAGCATGCCTCTCCACTCCGTATGCGAGGATGAAACCTGATATCGGGGTCGTTGCCGGATTGTTCTTTCGCGGCCTTCATGTTGGCGGAAATGAGGGAGGTGTCTTCGCAGTGGGCCATAATGGGCAGGGGAGCGGTGCTGAAAATGGTTTTCAACGCCTCGCTCTGGTTCACGAGCATATTTCCCGTGCTCGATCCCATGAACAGTTTGATGCCGGGTATATGGTGCGTGTCAAGCAGCGGAAACAAATGCGCGTTGTTGTTGGTCGCCCCGAAAAAGAAAGCGTAGTTGACATGGCTTTTTTCTTTGGCAATGGCATATTTCTCCTCCAATGTCTCTATCGAAGTGGTTTGCGGAACGGTGTTGGGCATTTCAAAAAAGGAAGTCACGCCTCCAAAGGCAGCCGCCCTGCTCTCGCTTTCAATGCAGGCCTTTTCCGTAAGCCCCGGTTCCCTGAAATGCACATGGTCATCGATGATGCCCGGTAAAACGAAACTCCCCGTGGCATTCACTTCTGTGTCGAAATGCCCATGGGGTGGTGCGGTGTCCTCAATAACGTCCACAATACGGTCGTTTTCTATCACTAACGAGCCGGAAAAAGAATGTCCCTCGTTTACTATTGTCGCGTTTGATATGAGTGTCTTCAATCTCTTGGATGTTAATTCTCAATGGGCGTTCAAAGTGGTGTCTTATTGCACTGAGTCTGCCGGTGCGGCCATTTGGTTGGGTGTGGGGGCTTGTGGCAGCGGTTGCTGTTGCATAGGTTGGTCGGCGGTTCCGTTTTGTATCGCCTCAATCTGCTTTGCCTTTTCCACATATTCCTTCACGTATGCGTTGTTCTTGAAATTGTCGGTTGCCTTACTCAGCAAATCTTCAATCCATGGCTGCAGTTCGGGGTATCTGTAACTGGCTGTGAGCATGAAAAAGATGCCAGGTCCCAATACGTTGTCAAAATTTTCGGTAATGAAAGTGGTCACCAGCCGGTCTTCTTCCTGCATGATTTTGGCTGCTTCCTGATTCAGGCGCCGATTGGTCTCCTCCTCGTCCTCGCCATCCATAATAGCCTGGCTTTGCTTGTGGTCGAGTTCATTGAACCGGTTGCTCAGTCGGTTGTACTGCTCCATGAATTGGGTCAACTTGTCGTTGAGCGGCGTTCCGTTCACTTTCTGCTGCGTGTTGTCTATTTTGATAGAAATATTTCCGCTTTCAATCACAACAGGCATGATGCTCTCATCGTCCATAAACAAGGTTGCCATCATTACACTGTCCACCACTCCCTTGAAACAAAACTGTCCGTGTACCACATCACACGAATCAACGTTTCTCAAATCATTGTCGTGGTAAATTTTCAGATACAGCATTCTTCCATCGAGCATGGGCAGATTCGATGAGCCTTGTATATCATAGGAGTTGGCGCACGATGTGAGCGCAATCAGGGTGCAAAGCGTGTAAATAATTCTATTCATGATTGAGAATTTGCACAAATGTACTATGTATTATTGAAGTAATGAAAATTTTTCAAGCAATTTAAAACAATCCCCCCTACTTTTAGCGTTTTTTTTGCATCTTCGAGAACATTTCTTTATGATTGGACTGTTCCTTGTTCAAATCCTTTGTTTGCAGTATTGATGTTTTTTGAATTGTAGTGTTGTCTTTTCCTGTGCAGTTACCATTCTTTCCTGTGTTTTTGCTTGGAGAAAGTTGTGAGGGGCTGTTTGGGGAGGCTGCTCATTCTAATGACGCAAAAACATCCGAAAGTAAGTTTAATTTTTCAAAAAAAACTTGCTGGCAATTCAACTATTCGCCAATTATTTTTTAACTTTGCCTCTCTAAGATTGATAAAATTCACATGACATGAAATCAAGAATCTCACTTTGCATCGTATTGACATTTCTGACGAGCATCGCATTTGCGCAGAATAATATCAGAATGACGTATGATTATGGAAGCGAAAGCAAGGAACTGCTCGACTTTACCGATTTTGAGAATATCTTTGTGGAACAACTCAATTTTCAAGGACAGGCATTGGCAGGAAAAACATATATAATCGGTCTTGAGGAGTATGAAAACGGGAAACTGAAAGATACAACCATGCTGTTTGATGGTGCGGAAGATGACTATTTTAAAATCACTTCCGACAGCGAGTCTTTGAAATTCTTCTTTAAGTTGGCAAATGGCAAGTTGAAGACATTCGTCAAAGGAAAGAAGTTTGGAAGCAAAAAGGCGTATTTTAATTTGAAAACGGTGGAGGATGCGTATATCTTGAAAGACTTTTTCGGTTCCCAAAAGGAAATCTTCTTGAAGCCTTTTGTCAAGAATGCTGTCTTTGCCATCATTTCTCCAACCGTTCATGCCGATGGTTTCGGGTCATATTGCGAGGTGGTGCAATCTGGAGTCAATCCCGAAGATTTCGGAAATCAGTTTGGTATTCCCCATTATTTTTTGGTGACAATTGTCTTCAGATAAATTGCCTTTTTTTGAAGAATCTACCTTGTGGTGCCTTTCAGACATCATGTCTTTTTTCTTTACGGAATGATGGAATATAAGGCAAATGATGATGAAATCAAAAAGAAATTGCTATCTTTGCAGAGGAATAATACAAACGGAAATGAGTCGTACAAATCCTTTTTACACTTTTGTCAGCCACAACAAATATTGGATTGTGCTGATTGTGGGAATGTTGATTGTGGGTGTATTGGATGAAAATAGTTTTTATCAGCGTGTCAAGAACAATATCCAAATCAGCGAGCTGAAAAGCCAAATCAGCAACTATAACGAGCGGTATGAAAAGGACGAGGCACAGTTGAAAGAATTGCGCCGAAATGCGAAGGCGATTACCAAGATTGCACGCGAACGTTACTTCATGAAAGCAGACGATGAAGACATTTTCGTTTTGAGCGATGATTTGACCCCTACCACAGAAGAAAATGAAACAGCTAAGTAAACTGCAGAGTGTCGTCTTTCTTGCCGGAGGCATCATGATGGTTGCCGGAGCGGGAATGTTTGTGTTTGGAATCCCTCAGGCGGCATCGTGGATTTTCCTGCTGGGTGCCATCGCTTTTGCAGCCATGCAGATGCAGCAATGCTATGATGGAGGGAGTTTTGTGATTCGCCGCTTGCGCCGTATCATGCTGCTGGCAGATGTCTGTTTCGTTTTTGCCGGTGTTCTGATGGTGGAGAACGCTTACAATTTCTTTCTTCCCCTCTTTATCGACCATCTCGACAACGGAATGAACGCATACATCATTTACGTGATGGGCAAATGGGTTGTGTTTTTGTTGATTGCCGCTGTTCTGGAGGTATATGCCACCCACAGAATCAGTAATGAACTGGATAAGGAAAACAACTGTCAATAAAGCCGTCCGTCAGGCTTCTGTTTCCATTTTTCTTCTTGCCTTTATTTCTTCCGCCTTCGTCTTGATGGCGTTCAGACGCTCCATGGCATGGCGGCGGGTGTGGATGAGTTGGTAGCGATAAACGGCACAGGTTGCGAAAAAGTAAACAACTACTTGAATCCAAAGGGCTTGATATTCCGATTGGACATCTTGCAGTGTGGCCCCCATGCTGTTGATGCGCACGTACCCTCTCACACCGAAAGTGGATGGAAAGAGCCATGACACCCCTTGCCAGGCACCCGAAATGCTGCTTTGGGGCCATGACGCACCCGAAAGAAACAGCAGCGGAATGCTGGTGAAAACAACCAAGAGCATGACGTTTTCACGGTAGCGGACAATACACGAAACGAACATTCCAAAGAAAATGCAGGCCAATAAATAAGGGAGCATGAATCCTGCCAACTGCCGACCGTCGGGAAGGCTCGTGAAATGGAACAGTTTGGGAACAACCAACGCAAGATAGGCAGCCATCACGGCATAAATCATAAAATAGCATAGCGTTTTGCCGAACACGATTCGGAACAATCCGTTGTAGTGACGGCTGATGGGGATGAGGTCTTGGTAACGGTTGTTCTCGCGTGCTGTTCCTGCCGACAGGCCTATGCCCAATACCAATGTCTGCTGGATGATGAGCATGAGAACGGCGGGAATGATGAAACTGCCGTACCCGCCCGTAGGATTGAAGATCTGCACCGCTTCGTGGACGATGGGCTGTGTCGCGATTTCATCCTCGCGGGTGGTGTAGTTTCCGCCGGCAGCAATCTGAATCTTTGAATTGAGGCCTGCGGCCACCGATGTTGCCGTGAGATAAATGGCTTTGTAAGTGATCAGCAGGCTCATGTCGCAGAATATGCTGATGTGCGACTGTTGCATCCGGTAGATGTTCGTGGCGAAATCTTCGGGCAGGTAGATGATTCCGTTCACCACTTGCTTTTCCACCAAATTTTTTGCCTCGCTGAGATCGTTGCACCGGAACGCCACTTTCGTTTCGGGCGATGCATCGTATGTCCGGATGAATTGTCGGCTCAATTGTGTGTTGCTCATGTCCACCACGGCAACCGGCACTTCATGCACCACCTCGTTATTGTAGATCCATGAGTAGAGCAGAGGGTAGAGCAGGGGAACGAGTATGAAGAAAATCAGCACGCCTTCGTCCCGGACGGTGGATTTCATTTCCTTCGCCCATATATAGCACATGTCGTGAATGCCTTCGTTTATTTTATGAAAGAATCCTTCGTTTTGTTCCATCTTCCTGTCGTTGTTGTCTTTCTACTTCGTTCTTTATATTTACGGTATGTACACATATTCGAGCATGGCCTTGCGCACGTTCTTCATCACGAAAAAAGGCAAACTCATGAATATGGCAAATGCCAAGAAATTGAACCATGCAACGTGTATGGGGTAGCCGTTGAATATGCAGAGTTGATACACCATGTAATAATGCCGTAGAGGAAACAGTTGTGCCAGTGCTTCCACAGCAGGATCCATGGCGAATACGGGATAGGTGGCACCGCTGGCCGAGAAACCGAGCACAGCCCATAGTGAGCATACGCTCATTGACATTCGGAGCGAGGGAAGCAGCCCGAAGATGAAGATGCCGAATGCCTGTGACGAGAGTACGGCAAGCAATCCGAGCAGCATCATTGTGCAGGTGCCGCCGGGGTGGGGAAAGTCGAGATAGCCGAAAGTGTACCACAGGTGCCCGTACATCAGGGCGAGGAACACCAGCGTCTGTGGCAGCATCTTTCCTGCCAGTGCCACGTAGATGTCGTTGCCTGCCATCTTCATGAGTTGCTGCGAACGTTTGAATTTCAGTTCCGTTCCAATGGAATAGGCCGTAATCAGGAAGACGAAGAGCATCAGTACGCCCGGGATGAGCATGGTGCTGAGATACATGTTGTAGTTGAGCCATGGATTGTTCACAGGGTGTATGTCTATGGCTATGGGCTGCAGGAACGTGCGTATCTGTTCTGGCGTATAGCCCTTTGCCGACATCGTTCTCTGGCCTACGGCCGCTGCCCCCAGCAGGCTGATGGTTGTCAAGTCTTTGAACAACAGCGCGCCTGCCACCAGTGAGGTGCTGCTGTAGTAGAAAGATATTTTGGGCTGTCGCTGTGACAATATCCCGTTGGTGGTGCCTTCGGGAATGTAGAGGAAAGCGTAAATCTTGTTTTGCTGAATGGCTTTCCGCGCTTCGTTCATGCTTGCATAGTATGCTGTCACCTGTGTGTTCTGGAAAGCGTCGAGCTTTCTTACAAGCGAGCGGGTAGTTGGGGTGTTGTCGAGATCGACAATGCCCACAGGCATGTCGGTGGGTTGTCCACTGCCCATGATGGAGGTGAAGAAAAAGATGATAAAAGTGGGAAACACCAACATGCAAAACCAGTAGATGGGGTTCGACCGCAGTATGCCACACTCCCTGTTGGCAATGCTTAGCATCTTTTTTATGGTGGAGAGCGTGTTCAAATCACTTGTCTTTTATGATCAACGACATTCCCGGGCGCAAACCGTCGAATTTCTGTACGGGACGAGCCTTCACTTCGAAAGTCTTCAAATCGTATTGCCCGTTGGCTTTTGTGGCTTTCCACACGGCAAACGAACCTTGGTCTTTCATGTAATAGACCTTCATCTTTATGTCTTTGTTGAAAGCGGGGCTGTAGGCCATAAACTCTGTCCCTATCTTCATTCCCTTCAGTTGATCTTCACGCACATTGAATGTTCCCCACATGTCGCTCATCACGGAAATGCTCATGATGGGCGATCCTGTGCCAATCAGTTCGCCAACTTTGGGATAGATGCTGCTCACCTCTCCTGCAACTGTTGCCACTTGGACTGTTTCGTTGAGATACGAGTTCACCTCTTCCACAGCACCCTTGGCTCTGTTCACCTGTGCTGCCGCCGCCATTTTCTCTTCTTTGCGTGCCCCTTCCACCGCCATGTCGTATTGACTTTTTGCCGCTTTGGTTTGCGCTTCGAGTGACTTGTATGAGGCCAGTACCTCGTCGCGTTTCTGCGCGGTCATCACGCCTTCTTCGTACAGACGCTGCACGCGGTCGTAGCTTTTCTTGGCCACTTCCAGTCCGGCCTTTGCCTGCTGCCAAAGTTCGAAGGCACCCTGGATTTGCTGTGAGCGTGCCCCGTTCTGAGCCATCATGCTGACGGCTCTCGCTGCTTCTTCTGCACTCTGTGCCTGCATCTTCTTGGCCGAAACGTCGGGAGCATCCAGAATGGCGAGCGTGTCGCCTACGCGTACATAGTCGCCCTCTTTCACTCTCAATTCGAGGATTCTTCCAGGCACTTTGCTCGAAACCCTGTATTCGGTCACTTCCACCTCGCCTTGGATTTCGTTGGAAGTGCGGTCGAGCGTGAAAAATCCAATTACGGCAACGATTACTACCACTGCTATGAATCCTACGATTGCAAGCAGTATGTTGTTGTGCTGTTGTTTTGCTGACATCGTTTTATTTGTTTTGAATCAGAATCTTTTAATGCTTGTATTGTTTCATTTGTTTTCCGGAGTGCCAAACAAGGTGAGATGCACCGCATATTTGTCAGTTCAGCAGCCCCAATGATTTTTGCAGCCCCAATTGCGACATGATCACGTCGATTTCAGCGTCAATTTTTTGCGTCTGTGCTTGTAGCCATGCCGTTTGCGCCTCCATTACTTCGGTGGTCTGCATTACGCCCTCGCTGAAACCAAGGTTTGCGCAGCGCAGGTTCTCCTCTGCTTTTTCCACGTTCTTGGTACTCATGGCAAGTTTCTTGTTCGCTTCTTTCATCTTGAAGCGGTTTTGGTTCACCTGCAGTTCAATCAACTCCCGCGCCTCGGCCAGTTCCATCTGGGCAATGTTTGTGGCGGTTTTGCTGGCACGCACCTTGTAGGCTCCTTCCATCCAGTTCCAAATGGGCACGCGCACCATTACCCCCACATTCCATGTGCCGGCGAATTTTTTCTGGAATCCGTTGTACAGGTTGGGGTTGGTCACGAAGTAGCCGCCTGTGATGGCCACTTGCGGCAGATAGGCAGCACGCACCAGTTGGGTGGCGGCTTTTGAAATGTCGATGCCGTTTTGCAGCATTTTCAGTTCGGTGCGGTTGTTCCATGCTTTCTGTATATTGTCATCGAGCGTCATGCGTACAACCGGCATGTCTTCCTTGTTTTCATCGGCAAGCGTAATGTCGCTGTTTATGGGCAGTCCGCATTGTTGGCAAAGCAGCATCTTGGAGAGTGCCAGTCCGTCTTCGGCTTGAGTAACGGTCATTTCCGCCTCGTTCACTTTCACGCTCACCTTCAGACCATCAGCTTTGGTGGCCACTCCTTCTTTGATCATTTTCTGCACGTCACCGTCCAATTTCCTGACCAGCGCAAGAAAGTTGTTGGCCAGTTTTGCCTTTTGTGTCAAAGACACCACCATCCAGTAGGTGTGGTCTACATTATATAAGGTGTTCTCCACCATTGTTTCGGTGGAATGGAATGCCAACTGCTCGTTGATGTCCGCTATTTTGTTGGCTGCCCTTATGGCTCCTCCCATGTAAACGGGCTGCCTGACCATGACCGAACCTGCAAAAAGGCTGCGGTTGTCGGTGCGCAACGACTTGGTGAGTTCCTGTCCCATTTGGTTCAGCGATTGGGCAAGCGGGCCGGAAAACTGGTTGACAATTTGGCCGAACACCTGTGCCTGCGTGGGGGAGATGAATCCCTGCTGCACGAGTGCAGCGAAGGCCGTGGGCAAAGTGGCACCTGCCTGCGTGGCCATGGTTGTTCCGATGTTGCCCAGCGCTGTCTTCTGGTCATCGCTGAGCAGGGAAATTTCCTTGCCCAGCAGTTCGTACCCCCCCACAGCGTCCACTTTGGGCAGATACTTGGTGCGCATGGCCTTGCGCGTGTTTTTCGCCATATCTTCTTTCATTCTTGCCATGGACAGCTGCTTGTTGTTGCGCAGGGCCATGGCGCGGCAACTGTCGAGGGTAAGCGTGCGCTGTGCCTCGGCAGGCAGAAGCGTGCCTGCGAGCATGATGAGTGACAATAGTCTTCTCATGGACATTTATTTAAAGGTGAAACTGCGGGCGCCTATCATGCTGCCGTCGGTAAAGATGCTGACTTGGTAAGTGCCTTCTCCCAAAAATTCCTGAATGTTCCAGTACATCGTCACTGGCGTTTCGTTGCCCGTGTATTCCACCGATTTCTTCATGGAGTATGTCAGTGTGCGGTTCTCGTAGTTGAATGTTCCGCCCGCTGAGAGTGACTGCCCGTTGGGTGTGTTGATGACAACATAGAGGTTTCTCACACCGTTGGCTGCCGTCACGTTCTTGGCAATGTTGAAACTCACCTGTATCATCTTGGCTTTCTTCGTTTTCTCGGTGGTCTTTCCGCGCTTGTCTTTCAACTGCATGGAAATGCCCGTGGCATCGAGTTGCGCGGCAATGGCCACTTTCTCCGAGAGCGACGAGCGTTCTGCGTTCAGCCCCTCAATCTGGCGTGTGGCTTCGGCGTATTGCACCTTTACGCGCGTGTTTTCGGCCGTAAGGTTCTGGTTCAGGCGATTCAGAGAGTCGATTTCCAATATGTAACTGCGTATCACCGCACGGCAAGTGGCCAGTTCCTTTTTCAGTCGGGTGATTTCCCGCGCATCGGTAGCTTTCGCGTTTTTCAGTTCTTGTAGCAGCCGCTGGGTTTTCAACTGCTCTTGCGTGAGTTGCTCCACGATAGAGTCGTTGTTGATTTGGGTTTTCATCTCACTGTATTGCTTGGCAAACTGCTCGTACTCGTTTTGCATTTCTTTCTTGTCGAGCTCTGCCAGTTCCTGCATGTCTTCGTTTGCTTTTTTCTGCTTGTTAAGACTCACGAAAAGGTAGGCAACACCGCCCAGAAGCAACACTACTGCGATGATGAGCGGGATGAGGATTTTTTTGTTCATATATTAATCAATACCTTAAATTTTACAATGTTTGTCAGATTACGATTAACGGCAGGGTGGAAAACGGTGCCCATTATATTTTTATGCAAAATTACGCCTTTTCTGTTAAACGACAAAGGAAAAGTGGACGGCCAACCTTTAAATGATTTAAAAATTAAGATTTTTGGGGAATTTTAGAACAATTTTTTTTGTTCGGTTCTCCCTTTCAACGAATTTTCGGAGAAGTTTTATTGTTTTCAGAGGTTCATTCCATACCGGTGCTGGTACCGATGCATGATGGCTGGGGTGAGGGATGGTGGCTGATTTTGTCAAAATAATTCCTCGTTTTTAACAATTGGACTTTCTGTCAAAGAACAAGAAAACAGGCTGTTCCAGCGGAGGAAAACTTCCGGAGAGGGCTGTCGGGCTTTCCTGTTTTGGACGCAAAACGACACTTGTCCATCCAATGGAATATCCATTGCCCTGCAAAACACGAAAGGTTATGGCTCAACCGACAATTCATTGAAGGGCAACAGATCATCCGTTGCTCCTCAAAGCATCATCCGTTGGATTTTCCTGAATGTCCGGTTGCTATTAATGGCTTGGTTTTCAGCGATTAAAAAGATTTCTGTTTGGATGTGTTTTCTTGCCGGAGGGAGAACGGTGCAAAATGCATCCGTTTTTTGAGGTGTGGTTTGTCAAAACTTCGGAACCGTATTAACATTCGTTCCGTTTTGTTAGCAAATGCATTCTTCCATCTGGCTGGCGTCCCCGTTAGACTCCTATTTCGCCTGCAAAATGTCATTTTCGGCCAGGCGTTGCACCCAGCGTTGTTTTGCAAGCTTTGTTTATATCCATCCCGTTTTTATACAAAAAATGATAAAAATATAGTTCCAATCTTGTTATTTTTGCAGAAAATGGATGGTTTTGTGAAAAAACATTGTGAAACGTTCACTCCGTTCACAAATATTTATCTATATTTGCAGCGAAAACTATTGATCGATGAACAAGACGAACTTTTTTTATAGAGCGTTCGACCTCTATTATGACGGATTCAGAAACATGACGCTGGGCAAGACCTTGTGGCTCGTCATTGCCATAAAGGTGTTCATTATGTTTGCCATCTTGAAAGTGTTCTTTTTCCCCAATTTCCTCAAGCAGCATGCTCCCGAGGGCAAGGAGGCAGAGTATGTGTCGTCGCAGTTTGAAAAGAGGGCGGCCGACTGAGCGTTCCGGTTTCCGCTGTGTGAAAAGAAGAAAAATGTTTAACATATTATATAACTTATGACAGACACTTTATTGACTATTGCTGCCAGTGTGATTGATTGGTCGAGAGCGCAATTCGCAATCACGGCTATTTATCACTGGCTTTTCGTCCCGCTCACGCTGGGCCTCGCGCTCATCATGGGCATTATGGAGACTTGTTACTATCGCACGAAAAAAAGTTTCTGGCGCGATGCTGCCCGTTTCTGGCAGAAGATGTTCGGAATCAACTTTGCGATGGGTGTGGCAACGGGACTGATTCTCGAGTTCGAGTTTGGAACGAACTGGAGCAATTATTCTTGGTTTGTGGGCGACATCTTCGGCGCGCCGCTCGCCGTTGAGGGCATCATCGCCTTCTTCATGGAATCTACGTTCGTGGCTGTGATGTTCTTCGGATGGAACAAGGTGAGCCGTGGATTCCACTTGGCCTCAACATGGCTTACCGGTCTGGGCGCAACCATTTCGGCTTGGTGGATTCTTGTGGCCAACTCGTGGATGCAGTATCCTGTGGGATGCGAGTTCAACCCCGACACGGTGCGCAACGAGATGGTGAGTTTTGCAGAGGTGGCATTGTCGCCTTATGCTGTTGACAAGTTCATGCACACGGTGATTTCGTCGTGGATCATCGGAGCCGCGTTCGTGGTGGCAGTAAGTGCCTGGTATCTGCTGAAAAAGCGCGAGAAGGAACTGGCCGTGCAAAGCATCAAGATTGGTGCCGCGGTGGGGCTGGTGGCTTCGGTGCTCACTGCGGTGACTGGCGATGGAAGTGCCTACAGGGTGGCTCAGGTGCAGCCCATGAAACTGGCAGCCATGGAGGCACTCTACAATGGAGGGAAGAACGTTGACCTGACATTGGTGGCCATGGTGAACCCCTTCAGCCAGCCCGATTATGCCAACGAGCAAGAACCGCCGATGAAAATAGGGATACCTAACGGATTGAGCTTCCTCGCCACGCGCACGGCCGATGGCTATGTTCCGGGCGTGAACGATTTGATGAAGGGCTATACGAAGGCCGACGGAACGGTGGAACTCTCGTATGCTGAGAAAATAGAAAAAGGAAAGGTGGCCATCCAGGCCCTGGCAGAATACACACGGGTGAAGAAGGAGGCAAAGGGTGCTCCCACTGCCGGGCAGAAGGCGCAGATGGAATCGCTGAAACTCAAGTTGAAAGACAACATGAAGTACTTCGGATATGGCTATATCAAGAATGTGGACGAACTGGTTCCGTTCATTCCCGTGAATTTCTGGGCTTTCAGAATCATGGTGGGACTGGGCATGTGGTTCATTCTCATATTTGCCGTCGTGCTTTTCGTGGTGTATCGTAAGGATATGTCTGGAATGAAGTGGCTGCAGTGGGCGGCCATCGTCACTTTGCCATTGGCCTACATTGCCAGCGAAAGCGGTTGGCTGGTAGCGGAATTCGGAAGACAGCCGTGGACCATTCAGGACATGCTGCCCTTGAGCGCATCGATTTCTGATGTGAAGTCCGGGTCGGTTGCCACTACGTTTTTCATCTTCTTGTTCCTTTTCACGGCTATGCTGGCTGTGGAACTGAACATCATGCGCAAGGAAATTAAGAAAGGACCGGAACACTCTGTGGAAGGTGAATCATTTTAAACGATAAAATATACAACTATGACATACGAATTTTTGCAGCATTATTGGTGGTTACTCGTGTCGGTGTTGGGAGCACTGCTGGTGTTCCTGATGTTTGTGCAGGGTGGAAACACGCTTCTATTCAGTCTTGGGCGCACGCCCGAGGAACGCAGGATGTTGATCAACAGCACGGGAAGAAAGTGGGAACTGACGTTCACCACGCTGGTTACCTTCGGCGGGGCGTTTTTTGCATCATTTCCCTTGTTCTATAGTACGAGCTTCGGCGGTGCTTACTGGTTGTGGATGATCATTTTGTTTTCTTTTGTGGTTCAGGCCGTGAGCTATGAATTTCAGAACAAACTGGGCAATTTTCTCGGTCCCAAAACGTTCCAGTGCTGCCTGGTGCTCAATGGCATCATCGCTCCTTTGCTTGTAGGCGGAGCGGTTGCAACGTTTTTCAATGGTTCAAACTTCTTGGTGGAGAAGGCAAACCTTACGGGCGGCATGATGCCCGTGATCAGTAGATGGGCAAATGCGAGCAACGGTCTCGATGCTTTGCTCGACCCCTGGAACTTGATTCTCGGGCTGGCGGTGTTCTTCCTGTCGCGCATTCTCGGATTGCTCTATTATGTGAATAACATTAACGACGTGGAAATCCGCAGCAGGGGCAGAAAACTGCTCGTCGGCAACACGGTGCTATTTCTCATTTTCTTCCTGGCGTTCCTCGTCCGCACGCTGCTGAAAGACGGCTATGCGTATGATCCTGTAACGGGTGTTGTCTCGATGGAGGCAATGAAATATCTTCACAACCTGCTGGACATGTGGTACCTTCTCATCATTTTGTTGGTAGGGGTGGTGATGGTGCTCTACGGTATTGCGCGCACAATTTTTGACAATGTTTTTATCAAAGGCATTTGGTTCACGGGTATTGGCGTGGTGCTCACGGTTCTCGTGCTTTTGCTCATCGCGGGCTGGAACAATACGGCCTACTATCCTTCTAATGTCGATTTGCAGAGCAGTCTCACCATCATGAATTCGTGCAGCAGCGAGTTTACGTTGCACACGATGGCTATCGTGAGTCTCTTTATCCCCTTTGTTCTGGCATATATCGCTTATGCGTGGTATGCGCTCGACAAGAAGAAAATCGATAAGAGGGAAATCGCTGGGGGCGATGCCTATTGATAATGCATGACTCCGGACTGGGCGGTACTATTCAACGGGCTGATGAAGCCGTGAGCAACTGCCCGCCATGGAGTGATTTAAGGGTTTAAAAGGCAGATGCCGGAAACAAGCCGGCGCAATGCGTTTACATGGGAAAGGAGAATGAATGGAAATCTCTGTTTTTCAGAATGAGCCAAAAGTAGTTCCTGCAAAGACTGGGCGAAAGCCGATGTCTGTGCGGGAATTGCTGATAATGGGAGAATGAAATAAAATAAAGGAAAAATGAAAAAGATTGTTGTTTTGCTAATGGTTGTGTCGTTTTCCATGGGATTGTCGGCACAGAATGAGGAAAAATTGCCGCGGGTTTTATTGGAAACTGACAGTGGAAATATAAAAATTGCTTTGTATGATGAAACGCCGAAGCATCGTGACAATTTTATTAAGTTGGTGAAAGAGGGTTTCTACAACGGGGTGTTGTTTCATCGCGTCATCAGCAATTTCATGATTCAAACAGGTGATAGTTTGAGCCGTCATGCACCGGCGGGAAAGTTGCTGGGTGAAGGGGAGTATGAAAAATATTCATTGCCGGCGGAAATCTGTTTTCCGAAAATCTTCCACAAGAGGGGGGCAGTGGCTGCAGCACGAGAGGGGGATGACGTGAATCCTCTGAGGAACTCGTCCATGTGCCAGTTCTACATCGTTTGGGGAAAGAAGTTCGATGACAATATGCTGGATAATGTGGAGGAGAGAATCGCGAAAAACACGGGCAGTCCTTTCCGCTTCTCTCAAGAACAGCGCGATGTTTACAGAACTCGTGGGGGTACGCCGCACCTTGATGCACAGTACACGGTGTTTGGGGAAGTCGTGGAAGGAATGGAGGTCGTGGATAAGATCCAATGGGCGAAAACCGATGAAAATGCTCGACCTACGACCGATATTCGCATCAAGCGGGTCACGATAATTGAATAATGCGTTCGGAGGATAAAGAAAAAGTGCCGTGCGGACATTCTTTATTAAAAAGGAAGCATGACAGTGAAAGGCAGAAACGGGACGGGTAGTGGCGGAAGTAATATATATAATAAGGTGTTTCCTTTCATCATGAACGTTTGAATTGTTAAAATGTATAAAATAATTCATTTTCTTCTTCAAAAGTTTGGTGCGTATGTTTTTTTTGCCTACCTTTGCATCCGCTTTCACGCCGGTTTCCGGTGTGCTTGCGTCATGAAGGAGTTCTTTGAATGAGATTTACATAGACAGAGTAGTACAGAAGCGA
>JALFBL010000006.1 GCA_022773395.1 Prevotella sp. | reverse complement strand
CTGACAAGCAGCACTCCTTCACGTATGGGGGAGCATCCCGCAATCTTGACTATTTTACCGTTCTTGCCTTTGCGTTCACGCTCCTTTTCCTGCATGGCACGTCCGGTCTTTTCCTTTACCATCTGTCTGATATTGTCATAATGCATCCGCAAATCCGGACTGCCGAAGTCGGGATTTATCCACTGTTCGTTATCGGTGGATAGTTCAGGAACGACATAGATTCTGGACTCTCCGATGTGGCGCATGTATTCGGCAGTCCTCCTGTTGTGAGCCTCGCTCGATGCGATGTTGCAGGGCTTGATATGTATGCTTGATTTTGTTGCCATAGATAGTTGTTTTTTGGTTTGTACTTTATTGTTTGCTTTTCCGCTGTCCGTAAACGCATGGGGTTCTTAGGGGTGCAACCCATAAGCGGAGATTGCAAAGAGAGGGTCACTCTTTGCTCTGGGTTCTCAGGGGAGAAACGCCCTGAGTGGGTCATTAGGGTAAAACCCTAATCCCCTCGGGAGAGCCCACAACTACGTAAGCGGAGCGTGTAGTTATAGTGGGCTATATCAATGGCAAGCCATTGTCTGCAAACTCCAGCCTACGGCTTCCGCTCTCCTCCGTCAGGGAGGTTTTTCATCATCGTTGCCGATTGGAGATGCACCGACCAGCACAAGGTCTAAATCGTCTATCAGTTTTTGCAGGACGGGATTCTTCTCTATCATCCGCTGGAGGATTCTCTCAGCCTCGACCAAGTGGTTGGCTGTACTCATCACCTTGCCCTCCCGTATCTGAAAGATAATCCAATCGGCTATGTCGATATGGGCTTCTTTTTGTTTCGGGGTGGCATTCCTTTCGATGATGTCCGAAACCACCACCTTACAAAAGTACATGCTCTCGGCTCGCTGTTTCCACTCGGCATAAGCATCGGCATCGGGAAAGAGAAGCACGGTTCGCCCTGACAGTACACGGAGTTTCTCTTCTCTCATCTGACTCTTACCACCCGTAGCCAGCCATACATAATCGGGGAAGATAGCAGAACCGATAACGGCACTCTTCTCGGATTCCACCAAGACCACCACCTTGTCGGGATGCGTTTTCAACAAGTGTTCCCCGAAAAGGCATTGGGATAGTTGCCAATCCTCTGCCAACACACGCTGCTTTTTCAATATGCTGTGTATCCAGTTCACTGCCGATGTCTGTCCTCCCTTGATACGGTGTCCGTCTTCGGGATTGTACTGCATCACCTTTCCCGTGCGTACCTTGCCCGTCCTGTCTATCTGCCAAAAGATAACAGAGCCGTCACGGGTAGCCCCCAAACGGTATTCCTCCAACAACCGCTTCAACACCTCTTTCGCCTTGTCGCCATAGTAGGAAGTAAGGAGTGTGAAGAGGAAACGGAAGAAATTGCTACGCTCGCTTTGCGACTTCTCCACATAGTGAGGGGGAATATAGCCGATGGCTGTCGGCTTACTTTGCTGCTTCACTTTCTTCTGCTCTGCTCTTTGCCTGTCAAAAGAGAAATCATTGGTAGTTCTGTGTTCAGGATGCTCTTGAAAATACTCTTTCGGAGTGTAGTGATACCCACAACCGCTTTCGTGGTTACATCTGCCGACCGATGGATGCAACGGCACATTATTTTCGTCCACGTAATAGACGAAAGAATGCCTGTCTCCGCATTTGGGGCAGGTATGCCGTGTTGCCGTTCCTTTATACTTCTGTAATGAATAATTGCCCATAGCTTAGTCCGTTTTTGATGGTTGATTGTCGGCTGTCCCATCCTGTCCCATTGTCCCACACTCTAAGGGTTGGGACAGTGGGACACTTGGGACACCTGCGTTTTTACTCTCTTTGCTGCGCTGGATGATACGGTTTACGGTGGACTTGCCACAATTCACCTGTGAGGCTATCTCCCTGACGGACTTGCCCGATTGGGAGAGTTGCAGAATTTGGCAATCCCTTTGGCTTGATTCATTGTCGCCCAATTTTTTCAAGTGTTCCTTTTCCGTGGAATAGCCCCTGAACACGAACTGCAAGAAAGCATCCACCTTGTCAATCTCGTAAACGATTACATTATCCGCATCATGAGAGAACGTGCCATAGCGCACTTTAAGCTGCTTCACATAGCGAAGCCCTCCGTCTTGGGCACTTTTTCCAATGGTGAACACGCTGTCAAAGAAATTGTAGAGCCGTTTGCTTCCGGCAAGGTCGTTGGATGTGATGGGACAATCCAAAGAGCGTTTGGGCGTATGTGCTAGGACAAGGATAGAGAGCGCATATCTCTTTTTGAGATTGTTCAGCTGAATCATCAGCCGTCCTGCGGCATCGCCTTTCTCCATGGCGCAACACAGGTAGGTAAGATTGTCAATGATGAAAATCTTGCAGTCGGTCTGCACAGCCATCTGTTCAATGCCGCCTATGATAGCTTCCTCAAAGTTGGCATCCAAAAGCTGGTTGCAGTCAATAGACACCCGATAGAGTTTGTCGGGAAAGGTGTAGAGCTCTCCATGCTCGTTGGTATAGCGGAGCTGGAACTGCTTTTCGGACAGTTCAAAGTCCAGATACAGCACATTGTCGGTTCGGGCGATGCGGTCGGCTATCTGCACGGCAAGGATGGACTTGCCCACGTTGGAATCGGCAAACAAGCAGGAGAGTTCCCCCTCGTACCAAAAGCTGTCCCACAGCGCACGGGGCGTAGGCAATAACGATGCTTCAAGAATGGTTTGGTTTGCCGTCTTGATATTCATCATGCCTACACTGTCGGGCATACCGTTATGCGCTTGGGATGCTTTTGTGAGGTCGCCACGTATCAGGTTGATATAGTTCTTATCCTCTTCCATATCATTCACCAGTTACGTGGGTTGGGCTTGCGACGGTGGGAAGAGGATAAGGACTTGTTCAGTTCCTCGTCTGACAACGGTATGGGATTCTTTCGGGCGGTTTCCAGCCACTTGTCCAGTTCGTCACGGTAAAGGCAATAGCGTTTGCCGGGCTTGGTGGCAGGGATTGTCCCTTCTGACAGTTTCATGTAGAGCGTACCCTTAGGGATACCTAAATACTCTGCTGCCTCGTCCACAGACATGGGCACGTGGGTGTCCACCGTTTTGGCATTGTTCACACTGCGCTGCTCGGCGAGCAGGCTTTTCAGGCTCATCACTTCGTCTCGAAGCTGAGCGACAACCTCGGGGAGGTCGTTGAAGGTAAGAATTGATTTTTCCATTCGCGTACTCGTCTCTTTTGTAAGACTTGGCGCAAAGGACTGAAATGATATATCCGTGAATATCTCCACGACACGTCATTGCAAAATAATTCCCGAATAATTAAGCCCAGCCATAAATGACGGGTAAAATTACTCGGGAAACGATGTAAAACAGGCGGTTATGAGTTACCGGATGGTTGTCGTTGGTGTCGTGATTATCCTAATTCCGCACATAATCCTCGGGATAGTGGAAATCAAGTTTGCCGTTTTCGGGTTCATCAATGGGAATTTCCGTCTTTAACGGCTCTACCTTGAAATTCTTGATGGTTGATAAGTCTGTATCAGCAAACGATTTCGGGAAAAGGGCTTTGATGAACTTGGCACGGTTATCCCCATTGTAGTATCTCTTGTACAGGAAACGCTCAGAGATATTCCATACGAAGTGACGGAGTGGAATGTTGTTGATGTCTTTGGTAAACGGTCTTTGTATGGGCTTCGGGGTATAAGTGTTAAGATTCATCCATTTGTCCACCTCAGTACAGATGTGGTTCACGGTTTCTTGGTCGGCAATGCGAGGCAGGTAATAATGGCAATACTCCATGACCATGCGGATGCGCTCTTCCTTTTCCCGTTGCTCTCTGCTTGCGTAATTGGCACGGTTCTTTTCGTGAAGATCCGGGGCGATAGTAAGCTCTATCGGTTGTGTTTGGATAAGTGTCTCTTCTTTTGTCGGGGATGATTCGGGTACAGGCTCAGGGACTGATGTAGGTCCAGGCACAGATGTGGCTTCTTCAAGTGTATTTTGTGACAGTTCTTCCTGCACCTCTATGGCTTCGGCAATCGTTTCTTTCTTGCCGAACTTGATTTTGTAGATTTCGTATGTATCAAAGATAAGTGTCTGAAAGGAGAGATAGAGCAACCATCCCAACAGGTTACAGCATACGAATACTATCCACCTGACAAAGTTGTCTTGGTTGAAGCTGTCCGCTATTACCAGCGTGGCAATGGAAGATATTAGGACGATGGCGAAGCCGACAAAGCCCAAGATGATGTATTTGTCCTTGATTGATGATTCCATATTTCGTTGAGAGATTGAATGTTCCTGTATTATTTTGTGCAAAGTTAATGCTATTTTTCCCAATTACTGCCCGTTATTTGCGGTTAGAACGGTCTTTTTCAATGTATTTCACGAAATGTCATCATATCATACTCTGTTTCATACTCTGAGGGGCTTATAAATGGTGGCATCAAGCCAAAAACATAGAGGGGCGATTATAGCCTTGTAGCCATAACCGCCCCTCTGAATACCTGTCAATGTGAGACATTTATGCCTCCTTGCGCTTCAAGGTTATCTTGTCCACCACCTGACACATCTGCTGCGCTGCTATCTTGGAATAGATTTGTGTGGTGGTAATGTTCTTATGTCCGAGATAGGCTTGGATGACAGCCATGTCCGTTCCCATTTCCACGTGCAGGCTTCCGAAGCTGTGGCGGGTACAGTGAAAGGTGATTTTCTTGGTTATCCCTGCTGCCGTGAGCCACCGTTGGAGTGGTCCTTGCAGCATCTTGTCCTTGAAATCCTCAAAGATAAGTCCCTCGCCCCGTTCTCCCAGCAGTCCATAGGCTTCATCACTGATGGGGTTATGCACTATTTCTTTGGTTTTCTGCATACGGGTGGTAACGAACATCCTGCCGTTGGTGTATGGTTGTATCTGCTGCCACGTGAGCTGTCTGATGTCGCTCTTTCTCAGTCCCGTAAGACAGGCGAAAAGAAAAGCTTTTTTCAAGACCTCCTCCTCACAGGGTGTTTCGGCAAGCCGTATCAGTTCCTCTTGGCTCAAATGCTCCCTGATGGTGGGAATGCACTCGATGCGGTCTAAGAAGCCGTTTGGGTTCTCCTTTATCTTCCTGTCACGGTAGGCGGTGTGCAGCACGGCACGGAAAGTTGACCAATAGCCTGCTGCGGAGTTGATGTGCAGCTTTTGGTTGGTGTGGATGGATTGGGGTGCATCAAGCAGGTATTCCATGAACTTGCGGCACAAATCCACATCCACCTCCTCAAAGGTGCATTTGCCGTTCACGAACCGCTGGAAATGCTTGTATACGTGCTGCCACTTGATATTCTTGCGGTCAGCCAGTCCTTTGAAATAGGCAAGGAAATCGCCCTTCATCTTGGTCTTGTCAAAAAAGCCGTTGTTTTCATTGAAAATGGCTTCGTAGCGCTGGTTGCGCAGGATGACCGCTTTCTTCATCATGCGTGCGTTGAAGTCCCGTTCCTGCTGGTTTGCAGGTTTGGCGAAGATGTAAATTCCTAAGGCTTCACGTGTAATCACTCTCATGGTGACATTGTCACGGTAGCCGGGATAGTAGTCAAGGCATAGTGAATACTGTGTCCCGTTCTTAATCTTGCGCTTACGCAAGGTAACTGTTTTGCATTTACTCATAATAATTATGTTTTAATTGGTTGTATACATTTTGGAGTTGTATCCATGTTTCCGATGGCAAAGGAACAACGTGAAATATCCGTGAATACCTCCACGATACATCATTTTGAAATAATTTTCGATAATCCCGATTTTTCACGGTTATTTGTTCCTTTCAGCCATGACACGCTCCACATCTGAGCGCAAAAGCAGGTTTTTCACACCCACCTTTATCTTTTCGATGTGCTTCACCTTGACGATATGGCAGATGTTGGCTGACGAAAGACCATAGATTTGCTGCACCTGCTCAACGGTATAGTAGCGTTCATCGTTCACAAGGTCAGTTCTGCGGAGTTCGTTCAAATGTGATTTGGAGTAATAGGTACGCCCGTACTCTCTTTTAGTGGGTATCTTATGGCGATAGGTGTAGGCACGGAGTGCGGTCGGCTTCATGCCGAACAGTTCCTCCACCTCCTCGGTCAGTAGCCAGTCGGTAATTTCGCTAATATCAACTGCCACACCGAAAAACTCGTCAATATGCTTCTTGCTGTAATAGTTCTTTCCTGCGATACGGCAGATGGGGATATGGTTACGCTTGGCGGAAGTGTAAAGCCATGACTGCTTTACCTTAAAAAGGGACATCACCTCCTCGCCCGAATAGAAGTCCAACACTTCTTCGCTTTCCTTTTCCCTTTTTTCTCTTTTGGCAGGTAAGGAAGATGAAGATGATTTCCTTGGTGTGGAGGTGTTGCCGGGCAGGATGCGGTGATAGGGATTGCCCTCCAACATCTGCTCGATGTCGGCTCTGCGGATGAATGCCATGCGGTTGCTGATGCGTGAGGCTTTCAGCTTGCCGATGGCTACAAGTTTGTAAATGTACTGTCGGGAACAGCCCATGAGGATGGCTGCTTTGGAAAAGGTGAGATACTCGTGATGCTGTATCTCCATCAAGGGTTGGGCGACTTTGAAGAGGTTGTTCTTCTGCATCACTCTGGCTCGTTTGGCTTCTGCCTGACAAGCCTCACTGCAATATCTTTGCATACCGCTTCGGGTTACAAAGGACTTGCCGCAAAAACTGCATTTTCTGGTTGCTTTCATACCGTTTTATCGTTTAATGGTTCATTTCTTCAATCCTATATCTCTGAAATGGTAAACGGATGTGAACGGAAGTCAACCATTGTCGCTTTTCTACACAGTGTGACTGTTTCCGCATATCGGGGCGGTTATTGTCGCTTGTCGTAAACGGTTGTAAACCCTTGTCAACTGTCTGCACGGTGTGACAAAAAACAAGCCCCGCAAATTCTCCACGTCAGAAATACGTCTCAAAAATATGTGGAAATTTGGGAAGCGACAAATGGCAACCGAAAAGTGTTAAATTTTAGAATATGCTGGTAATTAAAGATTTACACTCGGATATTTCTGATTAGTTTTGGTTGTTCTATGGTTATAAATACAGGCATAGAAACCATCATCCCCTATTTTTTCAACACTGCCCGGAATTATCATCGCTTTGAGATTTGTACATCCATAGAAGGCTTGTCTTCCAATTTCTTTTACCGTTGCCGGTATTTCGAACGACCCGGTTTTACCACAAGGACATTGGATTAATTTCGTTGCATCTTTATTGTACAGAACGCCATCAACACTTGAAAAGTAGGCATTGCCAGAATCCACATTGATTTCCTCCAGTTGTGCGCATGACATAAAAGCCCATTTGCCAATTTTTTCAACATTTTCAGGCAAAGTCACCGCAACAAGATTGTGACAACCCAAAAAGGCCTTGTCGTTGATTTTCCTCAGCGACTTTGGAAATGCAACCTTTGTGATACCGTCACACATGTAAAAAGCCTGTTTGGCAATTCCCGTAACGAGATATTCAACTTCTCCAGAAGCTACCTGCTCAGGAATAGTAATCTCCCCCTCCAATTTCGTGGAATACTTACCGCTCCCTTTTTCAGCGACTACATAAACTTCATGAGTTTCTGCATTTGTAATCTTGTAGAACAATTTTCCGTCACTGAAATCATAAGGTTTTGGCTGCGCGTTCACACGAATAGCCAATAAAGCAAGACTAACAAACAATAATAATTTTTCTTTCATAAACTTGTGTTTTAGTTAGGTTATACAAAAACTTTGGTATTATATGCGACAAAGATACAATTTTTCCCCACAACCACAACATCAATTGTGCTTTTTTAACGAAACAACTTGAATAAACGAATTTTTATGCAACCCCGAACTTGGCTGTCTGTGCATGACAAAACATTTTGCAGACAAAAATGACCCAATGGCATTTTCACACACAATCCATCCCAACATTCCGCTACCCTATTGGTTTCCGTTTCCATTTTCCATCTATTTACCATACAACATGGACATATATAAAAACATTGAATACCAAGCATTTACAGAACAATTCCATCTGACAGTCGCACCACTTATATACTCTTTCTGTTATGTGTAATGTGAAATTATAGGAAAAGATTTGCTGAAGTTTCCTTTTATGGATTTTTTTATGTATTTTTGTCGGGATAAATGGCATACAATGGAATTTAAAAAGGAGAAAACCAAAATCACTTACCACCTGAAGTCCGAGGAGACTTGACTTCATCAGAGGAAAAGGGAAAAACAAAATTATCTGCAATATAATAAAAAACAATTCATGCAGAATTGATTAAAAACATGTACATGAAAGAAGGACGATGGACGAAGAAATAAGAGACAACGACACCTTGGAAATAGAAGAGACGGATGCCACGGATGAACAGCACTCGGACTACAAGCCTGTAGACCGTTTCAACGCCACTGCCGTACACCACTTAAGCGGAATGTACCAAAACTGGTTTCTGGATTATGCCTCATACGTAATTCTGGAAAGAGCCGTCCCGCACATTGAGGACGGATTGAAACCCGTGCAACGCCGCATTCTGCACTCGATGAAGAGGATGGATGACGGCAGATACAACAAGGTGGCCAATATCGTGGGGCACACCATGCAGTTTCATCCGCACGGCGATGCATCGATCGGAGACGCATTGGTGCAATTGGGACAGAAAGAACTCTTGGTAGATTGCCAGGGCAATTGGGGAAACATTCTGACCGGCGACCGAGCGGCTGCCCCCCGCTACATCGAAGCACGGCTGAGCAAATTTGCACTTGACGTGGTGTTCAATCCGAAAACCACAGAATGGCAGCTGAGCTACGACGGCAGGAACAAAGAACCCATCACGCTTCCGTCCAAATTTCCACTGCTGTTAGCACAAGGGGCAGAAGGCATAGCCGTGGGACTTTCTTCAAAAATACTTCCACACAACTTTAACGAAATCTGCGAAGCGGCCATAGCCTATTTGCGCAAAGAGGATTTCACGCTTTACCCAGATTTTCCTACCGGCGGAAGCATCGATGTCGAGAAATACAACGACGGACAGCGTGGTGGCGGATTGAAAGTGCGCGCAAAAATTGAGAAATTGGACAACAAGACATTGGTCATCCGCGAACTGCCTTTCTCCAAGACCGTCAATTCGCTGTGCGAAAGCATTACGAAGGCCATTGAGAAAGGGAAAATCAAGGCACGCAACGTGACCGACCTTACATCGGCAGAGGTAGAGATTCAGGTACACCTTGCCCCAGGAGTGAGCAGCGACAAAACCCTGGACGCCCTCTATGCTTTTACGGACTGCGAGGTGAGCATATCGCCCAACTGCTGTGTGATTGCGGACAACAAGCCGCAATTTCTCACTGTGAGCGAAGTGCTGAAAAACAGCGTTGACCACACAATGGGCTTACTGCGCCAGGAACTGGAAATACGCAAACAAGAATTGTTGGAACAACTGCATTTCTGCTCGTTGGAAAAAATATTCATAGAGGAACGCATTTACAAAGACCGCAAGTTTGAACAGGCCCCCACAATGGATGCCGCCTGTGAACACATTGACAACAGGCTCACCCCATTCTATCCACAAATGGTAAGGGAGGTAACGAAGGATGACATCCTGAAACTGATGGAAATCAAGATGGCACGTATTCTGAAATTCAACAGCGAGAAAGCAGACGAACTGATTGCACGCATCAAGGAAGAAATAGAAGACATTGACAGGAAACTGAACCACATGGTAGACGTTACCATCAATTGGTTTAGATACCTCAAAGACAAATACGGCGCTGATCACCCCAGGCTCACGGAAATCAAAAATTTTGAAACCATTGAAGCAAGCAAAGTGGCAGAGGCCAACGAGAAACTGTATATCAACCGCCAAGACGGTTTCGTGGGCACGGGACTCAAAAAAGACGAGTTTGTCTGCAACTGTTCCGACTTGGACGACATCATCATCTTCTACAAGGACGGCAAGTACAAGATTATCAGAGTGGAAGAAAAAATCTTCGTGGGCAAGAACGTGCTGCATGTTGCCGTATTCAAGAAGAACGACAAGCGCACAATATATAATGTGGTGTACCGTGACGGAAAGAAAGGGCCTTCCTACATCAAGCGTTTCAACATTACATCCATGACCCGTGACCGCGAATATGATGTGACACAGGGCGAAGAAGGTAGCAGAATCTTGTATTTCACAGCCAATCCGAACGGAGAGGCAGAAATCATCAAGGTGACACTGGAGCTAAACCAGCGTGTGAAGAAAATGATTTTTGAGGTGGACTTCAGCGAGATCGGCATCAAGGGCAAGAACGCAAGAGGAAACAAACTGACCAAATACATGGTGAGCCGCATTTCCCTAAAGAGCCACGGACACAGCACATTGGGCGGCCGAAAGGTATGGTTCGATCCCGATGTAAACCGCTTGAACTACGACGAACACGGAAGATTCTTGGGAGAATTCAACGATGAAGACCAGATTCTGGTCATCCTGAAGAACTGCGAATATTACATAACCAACTTTGATGCTGCCAACCATTACGAGGACAACATTTGGCGCATAGAGAAATATCGCCCTGAAAAAATTTGGACAGCCGTGTTTTATGATGCAGACCAACAGGGCTATCCCTACCTGAAACGTTTTCAAATGGATCCTATCAAGCGCAAACAGAGTTTCATAGGAGAAAACCCCAACAACCAAATAGGACTCCTTACAGACACTGTCTATCCGCGCATCAAAGTGACGTTTGGCAAGAACGACAACTTCCGTACACCATTGGAAATTGATGCGGAGGAATTTGTAGGCATCAAAGGCTTCAAAGCGCGCGGCAAACGAATCACCACCTATGCAACAGAGCGTATTGAGGAACTGGAGCCGGCACGCTTTCCAGAAAACGAGGAGGAGGAAAGCAACATGGAAGAGTCTGGAAACACTGAACGACCGAGCGACAAACCACAGGAGCAGAAAAGCAGTGCAAACAAGCAGGCAGAGGAAACAAGCAGAAAAGAGGGGAGCATTGATATCCATGAAGACAAACCAGGGCAATTAAGTTTATTTCCGGATGAAGAATAGTCGATTTCTGATACGGGTCAAAGACGCCGGTGGCAACAACATCGGCACGTTTGCCGCACGTCTATGCCTTGCTGGATTCACGCTCGCCCTATGCACACTCGCACAAACTGCAAGGGCGCAATCGGGGATGGCCGAAAGTGCCGACATGATAACACTTGGCACGACAAATCTGCTCGACACCTATCTGAGTCCTGAGCGATACACGGGTACGGAAATGCGATACATCGTGCAAACCACGAAAGAGAAGTCTGAAAAAATGTCATACACCCTTACCCGACAAGGCACTCTTCAATATGCAGCACCAAGGGCAGAGAATGCCAATTTCATAGGAGGAACGTATGCCTTTAGCTTTGCCCTGCACCGACAACTGAACTTGATGGACAACCGCCTGAGAATAAAGTTGGGAGGCATGGCAGAAGTGGGAGTCGGGTTCTTGTATAGCACAAGAAACACAAACAATCCGGCACAGGGACGCCTCTACTTGAACCTTTCGCCAAATGCTATTTCCACTTACGATTTCACACTGTGGGGAAAGACTTTCACCATGCGGTATGAAGTGTCGGCACCTGTAGTGGGCCTGATGTTCAGCCCCAACTATGGGCAGAGCTATTACGAGATTTTCTCACAAGGAAACTACGATCACAATGTGGCGGCGACCTCTCCCCTCAATGCTCCCTGCCTGAAACAAATGCTCACAGTGGACATTCCCTTGAAGAAAACAGCCATTCGCCTGGGATATCTGGGCGACATTTGGCAAGCAAAGGTAAACAACCTTTCTTACCACACCTACTCGCACGCACTGCTAATAGGCTTTGTTAAAAAGTTCACTATCATCAAATAGAATTGCGACAAAGATGCCGATACTCTTTAGAAAAATATATACGTTGCTCCTGACCGTCCTCTGTCTGTCAGCCTTTTTTTCATGCGTGGACGAAGAGGAATCTGCAAACGACCCGAAAGGAAATTTTGAGGCACTATGGAGGATTATGGACGAGCATTATTGCTTTTTCACGGAGAAAAACATTGACTGGAATGCTGTTCATGACAAATACAGCCAACAGATAAACGCAGGAATGAACCGAATGCAGTTGTTTGAAGTGCTGGCCAATATGTTGGGAGAACTGAAAGACGGGCACGTGAATATGTACACTGCTTTCGACATGGCCCGCAACTGGACATGGAAAGAGAATTATCCTTCCAACTTTTCCGATACTTTGCTGACCAAATATCTTGGAAGGGATTACCGCATGGCGGCAGGACTGAAATACAGGATTCTCGATGACAACATCGGCTACATCTATTGCGGATCGTTTTCGACCGGAATAGGAAATGGCAATCTGGACGAGGTGTTGATGTATCTCGCCCCTACCCGTGGGCTGATTATTGATGTACGTAACAATGGAGGAGGCAACTTGCTGACGGCAGAGAAATTTGCGGCAAGATTCACAAACAAGGAAATATTGGTGGGATACATGCAGCACAAGACCGGAAAAGGGCATGACGATTTTTCTTCGTTAGAAAAGCAGCGGCTCAAACCGGGCAATGGATTGCGTTGGCAAAAGTCTGTGGTTGTGCTCACCAACAGAGGAGTGTTCAGTGCTGCCAACGAATTTGTAAAATACATGAGGTGCTGTCCACTGACAACGGTGGTAGGCGACCGTACCGGAGGTGGCGGAGGCCTGCCGTTTACCAGCGAGCTGCCAAATGGATGGACGGTGCGATTTTCTGCCTGCCCAATGTATGACAAGAACAAGAAGAGCGTGGAAAACGGCATAAAGCCCGACCATCCTGTGGAACTGGAACGATCCGACCTTTTAAAGGGTCAAGACACCATCATCGAATATGCCCGCCAGCTGATACAACAATAACTACCCTTAAAACATATAGTCACTCACTCTAAAATCCATCATACAGAAATGCAAACAATGATAAAATTGGACAGCCTTACTATCGGCTACCAGCAGAAAAACAACCAAAAAATTGTGGCAGAACACATTTCGGCAGAAATCCTTCCGGGACAACTCACGTGCCTTATCGGTCCCAACGGTGTGGGAAAATCCACGCTGTTGAAAACTTTGAGCGCATTTCTGCCTTCGCTCGACGGTGACATTTATTTAGGAGACAAACGGCTGTCAAAACTCACCGACCGCGAACTGTCAAGAAAGATAGGGGTAGTGCTGACCATGCGCCCTGAAATCCAGAACATGACCGTGTTTGAACTGATTTCACTGGGACGGTCGCCCTACACGGGATTCTGGGGACGACTGAACGAAGACGACAAGGCCATCGTGAAGGAAAGTCTTCGATGGGTGGGTATAGAACACTTGCGCAACCGCATGGTGCAGAACCTTTCCGACGGAGAAAGACAGAAAATGATGATCGCAAAGGCACTGGCACAGCAAACGCCTGTGATTTATCTCGACGAGCCAACGGCTTTTCTCGACTATCCCAGCAAGGTGGACATGCTGCAATTGCTGCACAGGCTCAGCCGGGAAACACAAAAAACCATTTTCCTATCTACCCACGACATCGAACTGGCTCTGCAAATTGCAGACACCTTATGGTTGATGCAACCCGGAAAAACCATTTCCATCGGATCACCAAGAGAATTGGCAGACAACGGGTCGCTCGGCCATTTCCTTAACCGTCCCGGCATTCATTTCGACGTGCAGACCATGAATGTGAAAGTGATTGAAACCTGAAAATGGCGGAAACTCCCACCCATCTAAAGTTCTTCCGGTGTATTGTCCTCATCCCAAAGACCCGGTTTGGAAAGGAAATCATCCACACTCTCTATTTCCGATTCGTCTGATACAGGAAGTTCTGTGATTGACGGCGAAGACGCCAGGATGTCAACCTCCGACAATATTTCGCAAGCGAAAGGTTTGATGTATCTTTTCATGGTATGGTATTTGATTTTATCAGTTTGCCTTCATTTGTTTATTATCTCACGATTATCTTTTTTCCATTGTGGATATAAATGCCCTTGCTGGGCCGCACCACCCTGCAACCGCTCAGCGTGTACCATCCGGAATCTGCAGCATTCTTGTTTTCTTCCATTTCCGTCACCCCTGTGGTTTGTTGCCCTTCTTCCACCATCGGCACACAGTTTTTGGCCTCTCCTGTATCCGGAATCACAAGATAGGGCTTTGAGGCAGGAATCTCCAAACCTGCTTTCACCCGATAAAATCCCACCGTCCCGTCCGCATTGGCAAGCGAATAAATGGTGATGCCATCGCCTCTGACTCCATCACCTGTTTTCAGGAGATTATTGCCCATATCCGCCACCACTCCATCGGCACCATGCAAATCATACGAACCTTCCGGGGCAAACAGGACCACGCCCGTATGGGCAGGTGCCTTCTCTATGGATTGCAGCACGGCTCCTGTCTGCGACACACTGGTCACTTGGTAGGCGGTCAGTCCGCTCGCCTTCGTGAAATCCGTTGCCTTGGTGGTCACATACCCTGCATATTGAGCAGCAGAAAGGTGGACATTCTCTCTTTTGCGCATGAGGATGGCCAGGACATAACCTGGTTCTACAAAATTTGAAACTGCAAATGTACCGAATTTTCCGTTATTCGCCGCACTGTACAGAATACACCTTTCCACTGGTTTAGAACCAGCCGTCCGCGACTTTACACTGACAATATAAACCTGATTGGACTTGTTGGCCTTTCTCAACTCCCAATGCAACCGTGTATCGCTGGCAGAGAATTCCGATGTCAATCCCAAATGCGTCATCCCATTCTTGTTATCATAATAGAGATATTTGTCTTCCTGGGCACATTTCAAGAAAAACTCGTTCTTTTGGGCGTTCTTCACCACCACACGAAACTCGTCTGGCATTTTTGAATCGGCATCAAGCGTCAAAACGTCATCAGCCGCAGCCCTCACACCTGTGGATGCCTCTGCCACCCCCATCCATCTGCTGTCAGCATGCTGGCCTCTCAAATAGCGGTACAAGTGCTTGGTGGCAATCATATAAGTATCATTCTCGTTGATTTCATCAAGAGATTTCACGACCTCATACACATTATCGGCTCTTGATGCAGTACACAGGAAAACTGCCATTAATAAAATGGCAAAACTTTTAACTTTCATGTTCTTCATAATATTCTGTATCAGATTATCTATTAGACAATGCAAATATATGAAAAAAGATTGGAATAAAAAAGGAATAGACCATCAAAAGTCTAAAATATGCCATCTTTTTCGTTTTTTCATCAAAAACAATGTATCTTTGCACAAAATTTACGACAATAGGCGATGGGAAAGAAGGAGTTCCTTTCCTTGGAACGCCTCTTGGAAAGGCAAACATTTGCGCTTGTGGCGGAATTGGTAGACGCGCTAGACTTAGGATCTAGTATCTCCGATGTGTAGGTTCGAGTCCTATCAGGCGCACATGTCAGAACAAAAGACAACGGGTTATTTGGTTGATTTTCAACTATTTAACTCGTTTCTTGTTTTTCTGCTTTTTGATTTTAGGTCACATTTAGGTCACAATAACACCCCTTATAAGCAAAAAGCGCACTTGCCATCACGGCAAATGCACTCCCAAATTGTGTTTCAAAACACCGTTATGGCGTTTGATGATACAAAGGTATGAAATAAATCTGGCACGACAAAAAGAAGTGCCTACCATTGTGGTAAGCACTCCCTAATCACTTCTTGCCAAAATGTGCCATGATAGCATCATTTATCCCCTTGATGGTCTGTTGTGCATCGTGGATAATAGCACGCTCCATCTGGAGGCGTTCACCCCTCCTTTGCAACTCCAGACGTTTACGGGCTTGGCGTTCCTGTTTCTCACGTTCACGGGTCTGGCTGTCTGCTGCCGACTTGATAGCCCGTTTAATCATTGCATCGGTCAGTACATCATGTTTCATTTCATGTGCTCTTTGATATACTGCAAATTGTTGTCGATACGCTGTTGCCGTGCCTCTCGCTCATCAGCTACAATTCTTGCCGTTTCAGCGTTGATTTGGGCGGCTAATGTCTGCTTATCCTCTGGAGATAAGACCGCTTTAATCAGAGTTCTGTGCCCGTCTCCTGCCAAACTCCAAACATTCCCTTTCTCATCTGTGTAGCGTTCATTTACCATGCTTTTGTAAGCCATAATCTTAAAATTTTAATGTGAATATAATGTTATTTATCTCTGACACTCTGGGCATCGTGCAATATCTCATTATAGGCTCTTACACCCTCACAGAGTGATTGCAGACGCTTTATTAACTCCTTTGTCTGGTCGGCTGATAATGTGGTATGATAGCCACAATCATCTGCATCTTTGAAGAATGACAAAACCACCTCTGCATCTGTTTCCCTTGCCTCAATATTATTGGTAATGTACATTCTTGTTGCTTCCACTTGGATAATTGCACCCGTCTGGGTGTCAATTCCAGATACTTGATTAAATTTCAATCTCATAACCTTTCTTTTTTAATTGTTGGATATACTGATAAAAAGATGCCGAAGTTGGTGTCATTGCTCACCAACGACTTTGACATGTCCATGGAGACTATCGTAGCCATCTACCGCCGCAGGTGGCAGATAGAGTCTCTTTTCAAGCAGATAAAGCAGAACTTCCCGCTTAGATACTTCTATGGGGAGAGTGCCAACGCCATCAAGATACAGATTTGGGTCACGTTGATTGCGAATCTGTTGCTTTCCCTGCTTCAAAGCTCCTTGGAAAGACGGTGGAGTTTCTCCGGCCTGGCAACTATGGTGCGCATTGTGCTTATGGAATACCTCAACATGAATAATTTCTTCAACATGCCGGATGCCGACATGAAACTCATGCTTGAAGCTGCGGCTGAATCGCCACCGGAGGCAACAGAAAGTGGCTAAGGGGGGCTTGTCATTAACATGCTGTCATCTCAACTATTGTGTCTCAATGAGTTGGGATGGAGGTTGCTATGTTTAGCGGACAGTAATAACAAAATTATGCAATAGAAATAAGCATTACGAGATTATTTCCAGTAAAAAGCCACAATCGGGCGGTTGTTGCAAAATGGCACCAAAAAAGCCCAAAAATAAAGGCAAAAAGATTTGGAGATTAAGAAAAAAGTATTATATTCAAGGTCAAAACACAAAAAAAGCGTAACCAAATCGGCTACGCTTCATCTTTTATTAAAAGGAAAAGGGTTATATTCCCAAGGGCTTGGATATGTCAATACGCAGTCCAAGTGAACTGATAAGACGGAAAAACAGACCAACTCCAGGCTCTATCACCCCGTTCTCTATCTTTGAAATATAAGACTTTGTGGTTCCTGCTTTCTCGGCAAGTTCACTCTGCGTCATCTTAGCTTCTTTACGTGCCTGCAAAAGAATCTGCGAGGCGTAGAAAGCCTTTGCCTCCTCCTCAAACTGCGCACGCTGCGGCGTGCCCTCCTTGCCGTACTTGGCATCAAGTACGAGGTCGTAATCTTCAATCTTGTGATTGTTTGTCTGCATAATATGCCTCCTTTATCTTTAATGCTTTTTCTATTTCCTGCTTGGGTGTCTTTTGTGTCTTTTTCTGAAAACCATTGAACAACACCACGATTTGACCATCGTCAAAGATGAAGAACACACGGTAAATATTGCTTTCGTATTCTATACGTAGCTCAAACAAGCCCTCCTTTATAGCCTTGACAAACTTTGTAGAAAGCCTCTCTTGCGTTTTCAGCAACTGCAACGCATAATCTATCTTTCGCTGTACTTTCTCATTCAGCGTCTGCATGAACTCTTGAAAGTAACCACCGTATGTTCTTATTCGTCTCATGGTGCAAAGATAAGTAAAGTTTCCATATCCAACAACTTTCTGACATATTATTTTTTCAGTCAAGTAAATGAACCGTGTCTTTTTTCATCTTCTTGTCAATGTCTCGGTATCGAGCAAAAGCCCTGCTACCCTCGGCATGACCACTCATAGAGCCTATCAAGTTGAGGTCTTGCACTTTCTTGTAGAGGTTGCCGATAAATGTACGCCTTGCCATGTGCGATGAGGCAATTTCATTGAGTGGTCGCTGTTCTTCCTTTCCCGTTGTCGGGTTGAGTATCGTTACCACTCGGTCAATGCCACAGATAGTAAGTATCTCCTTGATTGCTTCATTATACTTCTGAGGCGAAATAAAGGGGAATAGACGGTCGTTCTTGTCCGCCCCCTTGTACTTCTCCATCAAAGCCATTGCGCGGCGATTTAGGGGGACTTCCACGGTTACAGGCGTTTTATCCTTGGTCTTTCTCGCAATGTACTGTATCTCATCGCCAATCAAGTTGCTGTTCTTCATGTGGATAAGGTCTCCCACACGGCAGCCAATCATGCACTGAAATATGAAAATATCTCTCTGTGCCTCTAAATGTTTGTTGGCGGAGAAATCCCAATCGGCAATGATATTGCGCTCATCAATAGTAAGGAAATAAGGCGTACCGTATTTCTCTGACTTAATGGTAACGTTCTTAAATGGGTCGTTTGCCGTGTATTCGTTTTTGATAAGCCATGAAAAGAAAGCCTTTAGTTTCTTCTCCAGTTTCTTGATTGTATTTTCTCCACGGTCTGTAAGATGAGGCGACTTGCGCACCGTCTTTATGTCCACGGGATACTGCTCCAGTAGTTTTCCATAAATGGCGGGATATTCCTCGGATAATGCTTTCTCGTTTCTTAAATAGTCGCAGAAATCCTCTACATCTTCCTTGCCCATAGTGTCAATGTCAAGTTCAAAGCCTTTTCTATCCTTATCGGTTATGTTAACAAACTCTTGATACCTTGCCAGTGTTCACATAAGGACACGATAACCCTTAGTCTGGTCGTAACTAAATTGCTTCTTTTGGAGAAACAACTCCATGATGGCAAAGAAAGATTTATCCTTGATTGCTCTCTTGGCTTCGTCCTCTTCCTTGGTTTTACGGGCTTCCTCTATCCGTTCAAAGGTTATCTGACCAACTTGCAAATCAGCGATTAAAGGCAGAGCCTCATCTATTGCTTCCTTTGTTGCGCACTTTTTATTGTCAAGCACATTGCACACCGCCGTTAGACGGCTGATGTACGCCTCTAAATTCGCTTTCGCATCTTCCGCTTCGTGTACTTCCAAAAGGTTTAAGCGCCCTTTTCTTGGCGGCACTATGCCATACACAAAGCCCCTTTTGGTCTCCTGTATGGGCTTAAACCACTCTGGACGTACAAACCACCACTCTTGAAACACGGACGCTGAGAACGACCGATAGTAAGTTTTACGATTACTTGGCTTTTGCCGTTGGCATCCACCCTTGAAGATAGTCTTAAATCTGCTTTTGCCATAACTGTTACCTTTGAAACACATCACAAAGATAATGCTATTATTACATACCTCCAATTTTTTAGGTCACAAATAGGTCACAATAATAAGATTTTAGGTCACATGATAAAATTTAATAAACTTGCTAAATGCCTTTGTTTAAGCGCATTTAATATCATACAATTTCATTTGGTTTTATATTTAGTGTGCCTATCAGGCGCACAAAAAAGAGGATGCGTCTGCATCCTCTTTTTGTGCGCGTATCGGGATTTCCTTTTCACTAACACAGGAAAGAGCCCTACCCAATATAGGCTTTAGAAATAATAAGCCAAAGATATTTGCCAGTTCTTTGCCTTGCTGTCAGCATGGAAAATCTGGTTCGTAGCATCTTTCCATTCCACATCGCTGGTCTTACTGATAGGAATGTTATAATTAACACCTATCTGAAATTTATTAATCACAACGCCGCCACCTACGTTAAAACTGAAGTAAGAATCCTTGAAACGCCATTCTTTGGCGGTGTCCAAACTTATATCCTTATCGCCCAAGTTGAAAGCAATCTGAGGACCGGCTGCCAGAAAAACATTGGCAGTACTGCCCAATCCAATGGCATAACGAAGATTCACAGGAATATCAACGCTCTTGTCCTTCACGGTAACTGTACCAATTTTTGACTCTTTCTGGTTATAAAGCGCCGATGCATCAACCCCCAAACCAATCAAGGGCAATGCAAACTTCACAGAGGGGCCGATAAAGAAGCCTGCACGATTTTCCGTATTAAAATCACCCTCGCTAAAAGTGAAACTTGTCAAATTCAGACCGCCCTTTACACCAAAACGCAATTTGGTCTGTACCTCATCTTGAGCCTGTGCATTTGTTGAAAATGCCGTGAGTGCAACAAGTGCAATCATCGTAAATGCTTTTTTCATATTCAATGTCATTTAATTGTGTAGTGTCTGCAAAGATACAAATAAAAATGAAAAACCAAAAGCGGCCTGTCAAATTGTATGTTTTTTTATGTTTTTACAATTTATATTATTGTTTATTCTCGTTTACGGAAACACTCCCTCCTTTGAGAATCCGGAAATCTCCTTTTGCAACCTGAGCCATCGCAGCCTATAGTTTTACAGGAATGCCAATCACCAATTCAGTAAAGTCGGCTTTGGTTTTATGTGCCTTCACATTGATTCCAAGGGTTAGATTATGGAACGAGGGAAAAGTATAATGAATGCCTATCCGCTCGTAATAGGGCTTTTCCATTTCCTTTGCCATCTTGCCCATTTCCCGGAAAAGATAGAATCCCAAAGACACTCCCAATGACAGATTATGATAAAACACCTCATGCTTCGCGGCAATTCCTATCGACCAAGGGCTGTGCCGGCCCGCATAGTTTTTGCCCGTGTCCATTTCTTGTATGTGTGACGAATAGGTGCCATGGAAAATGTCCAGTCCTATTCCTGAAGCCCATCGGCGGGCATAGCGATACATGGCATCTGTTTGCAAAGAGTAGGCCGCATAAAGCCTGAAATGGTCTGTACGGTAATCAGGATGCCCCGGAGGGGTGTAGAATTGTGTTTTCTGCCAATCCTCGTCCAAAGTCTTTGCCCCTACTCCCAACACGAAATTCAGATAGACGTATTTGCTGAAAGACTTTGCAAGAAACCTGCCGCGGTTCAGTGATTCCCGATAATAGGGATAATACACCAAAGCCAAGGAAGGAGCCACAAAGTTCGATCCTTTGTTGGGACGATTGAGGGCACCGTTGCTATGATGGTAAAAGTCCAGCCCACCTTTCAGTCCCCAATTTTCCGCAATGCGACAGGTAGCATGAAGACCGGCAGCAAAATAGATCAGCCACCTTGAACCAATCAATTCATTGTCGATGTTGTTTTGCACATTATACTTGTCTTTCGAGTATCCCAGCCCAAAAGAAAACGTATAAGACGTTTCCCATTTCCGGTTTCGGAAAAAGGGACGTGCGAAAGAACCATAAGCGGTAAGCACATTGCCCAAACGCGAGGTATAGTCAACCGGCTCCAACAGTCCCCACGATGGATCCTGTTCGCGATGCATGGTCACTCCCCGGTTAAAACAATAATTCATACCAAAACTTATCACCGGATATCCAAAATCAGCAGCAAACGAATCACTGTCTTGTGGAAGACTCGAATAATGAAGTTCGGCAGCGACCATGAAATTCTGCTTGTTTTTTAGCCATTTACGGACATAATGATCCATAGCGAAGGTGGTGCCGGGAGACACGCTCACTTCCCCGCCCCATCGGTGCAAAGAGTCGGCCGCTTCATTTGCATCTGCCAACAAGCAAAAGAACAAAGCAAATACAATCAACAATCGTTTTTTCATCTTGGATAAGATTTTGCCCAAAAGCAACGGTTGCCAATACCGATGCAAATATACAGAAAGTAAAAGGAAATGATGCGCACTCTCGATATTCCCAAACAACCCATCAGATTGCTGTTTGCGAAACAGATCCAACGGGTTGCTTAAAGATGATGTTCGTTCTGCAAACGGATGTCAGTGAAAGAACGGCGCCACGTATTCCGAACTTTTGTTCTTCACGATGACACGGTTCATGTTGTAGGTGATGGTGACACGCTTGGTGGTTTCGTCCATCGTGAAAGCATCCAGACCGTGGTTCAAGGGAATGAATGGTGGAATCAGCGCTTCGGTATAGCCTTGTGCCGATGGGGTGCGGGCAGCTTCCACGTCGCCCACCGGCATACGGATGCCAAGGTCGGACACACGCCTTCCCTCGGCAATGAATATTTCCTGACGCATGAGATAAACCAATTCCAGGGTCTCATCCACAGTGCTGCATTTGTTAATCATTTCTCCATCGACCGATGTCCCTGATATATAAGAAACCGAAATGAGGTGGGGAGCCTGGCGGTCAATCACCAACCCGCTGCGGAAGGGGTCGTCGGCAGAGGCAGCCACAACATATTCCGAACTGTTGGGATAATGCTTTGTCCCACCATTGAAACGCCCTTCCAAGTGGTCGTCCAAATCTGTTTGGACAGGACGCGCGCTCACCAATGCCAACAGTTGATGGAGAATTTGCTTGGCCTCCTCCACATTTCCATCGGCAAGGGCCGCTTCTGCCAAAATGAGATGGTTTTCTTCTGCCTTGGCAAGGCAGATGGGACGCTGCTCGTTGGTTTTGATCATGAAATATTTGGGATCAAGAAAATCGAGACGGGGCAGCGGCTGAAACCAGTTTCCCCATATCGCCTCCTGCGCTACGTTGTTCACGCCATTGTCGCCGTCGAACATCACTTGCTTCACATAGTCGGCCGATGCGGAGAGCGATGCTTTTGCGGCTGCGGTGGCATTGGCCTTGTCGCCCAAGCGATAGTAAGTGCGGGCCTTGAGCGTATGGACAAAGGCCTTGTCGGCATCGGTCTTGGCAAAGGGCAGGGCGAGATCCAGATGGGCAAGTGCCAATTGCAGGTGCTCTTTCCAAGGTTTCACCTCTCCACCGTCAGTGATGGGCAAGCCCGTAAAATGTTCGCCGGCAAGAATGAACGAATAGGCCTTGATGTAGTACATTTTGAATTTCTCTTCGTCCGTGAAATTCTTGTCGTATTTGGCCACGGTGTTGAAGGCATAGTCGGCTGCCTCGCGCATATTGCCGGCATACCGCTGCAGGTCTTTCACATCGTCGTCGGTATTGAGCAGACGGGGCATATCGAAAACATTGCTGCTGCGCGAATAGTTGTTGTAGTAATTGTCGGAGAGAATCTCCATGAGCTGGCAATAGTTGCCAATGCCCATGGCAAAATTTTTCTCTGTTCCGTTCACCCATGTCTGCATGGCATTGGGCGATTTGAGGAACGCCTCTTCGTCCACGTTGGGGTTCACAATGTCGCCCGGTTCCAACAGTTCGCATGATGCGAGCGAAAGACAAAGAACCGAACCCAAGATGTATTTTGACAGTTTCATTGTTGTGGATATCTTGATGGATGTTTTGTTGAAACAACTTGCTTTTTGTTGCATGATTCTGTGCGGATGAAGTTTAGAAATCGAACCTGACGGTCATTACATACTGACGGGGCGACGAGTAGGTGGCATAGTTGATGCCGCTCGTTGCCACCGCACCTTGCGACAGTGCGCCCGAGAGCGTTGCTTCCGGATCAACGACGGATGCCGTGAAGGCGAAGGGGTTATACACGTTCATGCCCACATTGACGCTGCGCACAGGACAATGGCGCAACTTGAAAGTATAGTCGATGCCGATATTGCGGATTTTAAGGAAATCGGCCTTGTCCACGAAAAAGTTGGTGAAATCGAGCCAGATCTTCCCTTGCTGCTTTCCCTCGATAGCCTTTTCGGGTATTTCGGCATCTTTCAAGCCTTTGCGGAAACGGAACTGGCGGTCGAAAGAATGGACATAGGAGCCTGTCTGATAATCGCCGCTGGCATAGAAATTCAAGGCCTTGTGACGGAGATTGAGCGAGAAGTTTCCGTAAAGCGTGGGAATGGTGCTGCCCAAATCCTGAAGTTGCAGTACCTCTTTCAGGGTGCCGTCCTCGTTGAGTATAGCTTTTGCGCCGCGCAAGAACCCAACGGGCATGCCTTCCTGAACGGTGGTTTCGATGGTGCGCGACGAGAATCCGCCTATGCGGAACGGCACAACGCCACCCGTGCTCAGCACCTTATTCCGGTTGGTGTTTACCGAAGCGTGCATGTTGAACGTCCAGTCTTTGGTGTTGACAGGCATCACGCCGAGACTGATTTCCATACCCTTGTTCTCTATGTCGCCAACATTAGAAAGATAGTTGGACGCCTGTCCCGAAGAGGGAAGCGTAGGCACACTGAAGATGGCATCTTTAGTGCGTGCGTAATAATAGGTGAGACCCAGGGTGAGAATATTGTGGAAGAACGAAGCATCAAGCCCTGCCTCGTAAGAATGTTTCTTTTCCGGGCCAAGATTCGGGTTTCCGTATTTGCCGAAGGTGGCCGCCTGCTTGCCGTTGAACGAGGTGACGTTCACCGTTTTCTGGTATTCAAAGGCAGGAGGGTAATTGCCTGCCACACCATAGTTGGCGAGCAGCCTGAGGGAATTGACGATGCCCTTTTGGCTCAACGACTTCATGAACGGCTCTTCGGACATCATATAGGAAAGTCCCACCTTGGGATAGAACTGCCATCCCACGTTGTCGCCGAAAGCGGTGTTGTAGTCAACGCGCATGCCCAAATCGATGTAGTAGCGGTTCAGAAAACCAATGTTGTCCTGCGCATAGAAGCCGTAACTGTTGAGATAACTCAACCACTCGTTGGCCGTGATGGTTCCCGCTCCGCTCATCACGCGTGCTCCATCGCGCACGTTGGTACCGTTATACGACACCTGATGGTCGTGAGTATTGAAATATTGGAAACCAGCCGTGGCAATGTTGCTCAGCCAGTCGTTATGATAGAACTTGTGCTGCCCGTTCACGTCGACGGTCAGTCCGAAGAAACTGCGGTCATGGTTGAACACACGTCCTGCGTTGGACGTACCTTCAGGCTTCACCTGTGTATGGATAAGATATTCGTTGGTGATGATTTCTTTATTGGAACTTGTGCGGTAGTCAATGCCCAGCGTGCCTTTGAAGGTAAGATGCTTGAATGGGGTGAAAAGGAATGTCTGGGCGGTTTGGAAACGCTTCACGCTCTCTTCGTTGTCCTGCAAAGCCTCCGCACGGTCGATCAAGGCTTTCATCCGTGCCAACTCGTAGTCGCCGGCGGCATCAATGTCGGGAGCGAAGTTTTTCAAGTTGCCGTCCATATCCTTGTACCTCAAGTCGGCAATGGCCGCACATTCGGTGGTCCACAAGCCAGTATACAGTCCTTGATTGCCATTGCGGCTGCGTTTGAAATTCTCTATCACCAGTCCGTAAGAGTTCTGGTATTCAAGCATTCTGTTGATTTGCAGGCGTGAACCGAAACGCAAATCGTATTTCTTGTTGAGGTTGCCGTCGTGGATGATGATGCCCGAACTGCTGCTCATGCTTGTGCCGAGACTGTAGCCAAACTTCTCGTTTCCACCGTCGAAACCGAAACGGTAACGCTGCTGGAAACCTGTTTGGTTGAGCAAATCCTTGGTACGCCTGAAATGGTAGAACTGGGATGTGGCTATGTCGAGTCCCATCTGTGTGGTGAATGCGGCACGGAACCGTCCTTCCCTTCCTTTCTTCGTGAATATCTGTATCACGCCGTTGGCTGCATCCGATCCGTACAATGTAGTGGCTGCACCGCCTGTCACATATTCAATATGGTCGATATTTTCCAACGGGATGTCACTGATGGAACCGGACGCGGCGGTTTCGCCCATGGGAAGGTCGGCTGTGGAATAAGGCTCGGCCGCATAGCCGTTGAGCGAATAGGCCAAGGTGGAACCGGTATTCTTGTTGTCTACGCGCACGCCATCAATATAAATCACAGGGGTGGAGTTGGAAAATGCGGAAGAAAGTCCTCGCGACTTGATGAGCGACGTGGTGCCCGGCTGACCGTTGGTCAAGGATATTTGCACATTGGGCAAGGCATCCTGCAACATTTGGTCGATGCGTACTGCCGGCATTTTCTGCATATCTTCTGCCGACACTTTCGTTACTTTCGAGGACAACCGCCTTCGTTGTATGGCGTTTCCCTGACCTGTCACCACCACCTCATCCAAATTGAAGGTGTCTGTTTCCATTTTCGTAGGATCCGTTTTTTTGGAATCCCCTGATTTCGCAATAGGCAGAGCCACTACATTCAGTGGCTTCTTGCTGTCTGCAACGTTCCCTTTACAGGGGACAGCCACAGACAAACATGGCAAGATGCCCATGCAAACCAACAAGTGTAATTTCATTTCAATAATATAATCTTATTTGCCAATAGCAATGATGATTTGCGGAGAGCCGCCCGGAGAAGCAATTTGCGGGCAACTGCTCGATAAATTGCCCGCAAATGTAGATATTTCCTACCAACTGACCAAATCAGCAGTTATTTTAACTAAATTTTAACAGAAGAAGGAGTGCGGCACCCACCCTATTTACGACACATCACCTTGTTTTGTTTTCCGTCCAGCCAAACACAGGGAGCGGCAGACGGACGTTTCTTTGTAAAAAGATTGTCTTTTGCTTGTGCATTGTTAAAATAATTAGTACATTTGCCCGATTTTATTATTAACTGAAAAATAACCGTTTTATAGCATCCCGCAATTACTGGCGTTTTGTTCGAAAGTAGGGGTTGAACTCAAGGAATCTGTCGGACAAGGTCGGATATTGAATGATTAGTATGAAAAACGTTCAAAACAAGCATGAGGGCACAAAGTCAAGCCCTTTCAAAAAACTATGGTCTAAAATTCCGTCAGGAATTGTTTGCCTGCTCCTTGTTGGAGCCTTGTTCTCATACATCGGTGTCAAGATGGGCGCATCGCAAATGCTGAACACCATCATGCACACAGCACATGATTTGTTGCTCAACACGGTATTCTATTTGATGGGAATATGCGTGGTGACCGGTGCTATCGGAAAACTGTTCGTTGAGTTTGGCGTGGTGGACTTATTGGAAAAACTGCTGCGTCCGATGATGAAACCACTCTTCAACCTTCCGGGAGTTGCTTCGCTGGGAGCCGTCATGACGTTCCTGTCGGACAATCCAGCCATTATCTCGCTCTCGCAGGACAAGCGTTTCAGCAGTTATTTCAAGAAATTCCAGTTCATATCGCTCACCAACTTTGGAACCGCTTTTGGCATGGGTCTGATTGTCATTGTATATATGGTAGGGCAAGGATATTTCGTGGAACCGCTGATTGGACTGTTCGGAGCATTCTGCGGCTGTATCGTTTCCACTCGCTTCATGCAGTATTTTGTTCTGAAGGAGTACCCACAATATGCGGTGGAGAATGCGGCAGAATTGGATGAAAAGGAAAAGAAAGAAGAAAAGGGAGAAGCAAAGGAAGAAAAAACACTTTTCCTGCGCACGCTCAATTCTTTGTTGGACGGCGGACGCACCGGTGTGGACGTGGGCATTGCCATCATCCCCGGCGTGCTTATCATTTCAACGTTGGTGATGATTCTCACTTTCGGCCCAGGAAAAGGAGGCGAATACACAGGAGCCGCTTATGAGGGCATTGAATTGCTGCCCGCACTTGCCAACGAGATAGGAGGCCTCTTCCGTGTTGTGTTCGGATTCACCGACCCGCACCAAATAGCATTCCCCATTACGGCTCTCGGTGCGGTGGGAGCGGCATTGAGTCTTGTACCCAACTTCATCCATCAGGGTTGGATTGACGGCAACGCCATTGCTGTGTTTACGGCCATCGGCATGTGCTGGAGCGGTTTCTTGAGCACGCATACCGCCATGCTCGACTCATTAGGCTATAGAGAACTGACCTCAAAAGCCATTATTTCCCATACCATCGGAGGCGTTGCAGCCGCACTGATGGCACACTGGGCATACCTTCTCTATACGGCTATATAGCCAATGCGCATTGGGCTTGCACCCCCACATCGGGAAAAACCTTCCGTATAAGTTCATCGCTTCCTTTATGATGAGAGAAAGACATTCTCCGACATGAAGGAGGCGATTTTCAGTTATCGGCGAACGGACTGTTTGGCAGATTTGGAAAATATAGGGATTTCCCTACTGTTTTTTCGGGTTTTTATCCTTTCTGCGGCGGATAAAAACATTATCTTTGCATTGTTATCAAAAGTACAAGGATGAAAAAGATTATCGCATTTTCAATGAGTGGAATCCTGTTGCTGGGCAGTTGCGGTTCCTATGCGGGAATGGGCGCATATACCGGTGCGCAATTGGGATCTATTCTCGGAGCTGCCATTGGCGGCATTTCCGGCGGTGCACGTGGAAGCAATTGGGGAGAAATCATCGGCATGGCAGGAGGCACCGTGATAGGTACGGCAATCGGCACTGCCGTAGAAGAGGGAAAAAGGCGCAAAATTGAAGGTTACCACGAAAGAATGGAACAGCGTGAAGCCAACAGGCAACGGGCCTGCGGCAATCCAAACGGGCAGCCCCAAGACGGCCAAGAGGTGTTTGACCCTACGAACAGCGGAGACGACCGTATCGACTTTGAGAATGGCGGCAATGTTCCTTTGCCGGAAAACAACATCAGCGAAGCCATTGCGGGCAACGACGCATCTGCCATGGAAAAGGAAGTCGCCCCGCAAGAGGCCATCGAAATCAGCCATATCAAATACATAGACGGCAATGGCGACGATGCACTTGGCCGCGGAGAGAAAAGCAAGATTGTATTTGAACTGCGCAATCGCTCCCGGCAAGCGATACGCAACGTGCAGCCCATTGTGCAGGAACTCAGCGGAAACAAGCATGTTTACGTTTCTCCCAGCATCAGCATTGAGAGCATTGCACCAGGCTCTGGCATCAAATATACGGCAGCAGTAGTAGCCGACCGTAAAATAAAAACAGGCATACTGAAATTTAGGATCTCGGCACTGCAAGACAATTCCCAGTCCTCAAAAACAGCAGAACTCTTGGTAAATGTGCGTCGTTAATGCCGACGCGAAGCCTTGTGAGGAATATTCTTATGTACGGCGGGCTTTTTGCCTGCCGTTTGTTTGGGTCGCCCGGACTGGATTTTCACATTTTTATACTCTTCCTCTGCCGCGGGATGAATGGCACTTTTTATTTTTTCTATTTGCTGCATGTCTTTTAGCAGCCGGTTCCGTCTCTGGGGATTCATCCAAACTGGAAGAAGGGAATGGCTATCCTCTGCGATTTCAAAATCCAACTCCGGCAATTCCGCACTTCGTTCAATTTTAAACGGAACGCCTTTCTCTTCCCGATACACCGAAATCTCTACCGTTGCAACACCGGCAGACAAGATGCCCAGTTCTTTTGCAGCACCATAGGAAAGGTCTATGATGCGTCCTCTTCCAAAAGGTCCCCGGTCGGTCACCTTCACAACAACACTCTTGCCGTTGTTCAGGCAAACCACTTTCAACAAGGTTCCGAACGGATGGCGTTTGTGGGCGCAAAACATACTGTCGCTATGATAGCGCAAACCGCTGCTCATCATGGCACCGTTCAGGTTCTTGGAATAATAAGAGGCTTTACCCCTTTCCTGTGAGAGGATAGGGATAAAGCCTGCAAATGTGATGATCAATACTAAGAGATTTCTGATTTTATCCATATTTTATTGTTTAATCAGCATTCTCCTTAGTATATTCCCACTCCAGCAAGAGCGGGAATCAGAGAAAACTTTTTAGATTACGCCCTGCTCAAGCATAGCCTGTGCCACTTTCATGAAACCTGCAATGTTTGCACCTTTCACGTAGTCAACACTGCCGTCGGCCTGAGTACCGTATTTAACGCACTGCTCGTGGATGCTTTCCATAATCCAGTGGAGCTTTGCGTCAACCTCTGCAGGTGCCCAATTCAGGTGAGCGGCGTTCTGGGTCATTTCAAGACCGGAAGTAGCAACACCACCGGCATTAACCGCCTTACCCGGAGCAAAGAGCACTCCATTGTTCTGGAAATAGTGGATAGCGCCCGGCTGGCAACCCATATTTGAAACTTCGCAGCAGCACCAGCAGCCGTTAGCCTTCAATTCCTTGGCGTCTTCTTCGCTCAGCTCATTCTGGAATGCGCAGGGAAGAGCGATGTCGCAAGGAATGCTCCATGCCTTCTTGCCGGCCGTAAACTTAGCCTTTCCGGGGAACTTGGTTGCCATATCTTCCACCTTGTTGCGGTTAGAAGCACGCATATCAAGCATATAGTCAATCATTTCGGCAGTGATGCCTTCAGGAATTTCGCAAACACCGTCGGGACCGGAAATGGCAACAACCTTACCGCCAAGTTCAACGGTCTTCTGTGCAGCGCCCCAGGCCACGTTACCGAAACCGGAAAGAGCCACCTTCTTGTCCTTGATGTCCTTGCCGGCCTTCTTGAGGAGATGCTCTGTGAAGTAGAGTGCACCGTAGCCAGTTGCTTCAGGACGGAAGAATGAACCACCCCATGTCAAGCCCTTACCGGTGAGCACACCTGTATGGTACTGGCGTGTAAGTTTCTGGTACATACCGTTTAAGAAACCGATTTCGCGGCCACCAACGCCCACGTCACCCGCAGGAATATCCTGATCCGGACCGATATTATGTTTGAGTTCGAGCATGAATGCCTGGCAGAAACGCATGATTTCAGCATCGGATTTGCCAACAGGATCAAAGTCAGATCCACCTTTACCGCCACCCATGGGCAGTGTTGTCAGTGCGTTTTTGAAGGTCTGCTCGAAACCGAGGAATTTCAGCATGGAAGGAGTCACGGCCTTGTGGAAACGGAGACCGCCTTTGTACGGACCGATGGCGCTGTTGAACTGAACGCGATAGCCGAGGTTTGTCTGAACTTCGCCTTTGTCGTCAACCCATGTCACACGGAATGTGAAGATACGCTCCGGCTCAACCATTCTTTCAATGATTTTAGCCTTCTCGTACTCCGGATGCTGGTTGTAAACTTCTTCGATTGATTCGAGCACTTCCTGAACAGCCTGTAAGTACTCCGACTCGCCTGGGTGTTTCTTCTCCAGGTCTTGCATAATGTTCTGAACTTTCATAGTAATTTATATTAGTTACATGTTATGTTTGTCATGACGGTTTGACACAAAGTCAAATCAGTACGGCAAATGTAGTCGTTTTTATCGGAATCACCAAACGGAATCCCGAAAAAAAAGATTCTTTTCCATAACTTTTTATTTTTTTACACATTGGCATCTTTTGCTGCCGGCAACAGGAAAGGAAGAGATTTTCCACTTTATCTTCCAATGTTTCCGCAAAGTGCGCAAAAACAATTCAAACTGCCAACAAAAAAACCTACGGAACGTTGTTTTTGTCAACAGTTCGCATCCACGACAGACGGCAGAATACATTTACAATACAGTGAGTACATCTCCATCCACCTTGAAACGGATGTCTTCTCCGCCAAACGTCATTCCATACACTCTTTGCGGGTCGTCCTGATAGTGCGGACGGGGGTCGAGTTCAAGGATTCCGGCAATGGTTTGGATTTGTTCTGGCGAGAATCTTTCCCCGAACGTTTCGGGAATCTTCACTTCCAGTTTGTTCCAGCGGCGGCTGCCCGCAAACCCACTGTGCGCATCGGGATGACTGTCAGCATATTTTATATAAGGTTTTATATCATAGATTGGTGTGCCGTCCATCAAGTCGCCTCCCGCCACATGAATCATAGGCCCTTCCGGGGTGTTGCGTTCTATCTTCTTGATTTTGACAGACGACAGGCCAAGGCGATTGGGCCGGAACGGTGAACGTGTGGCAAACACGCCCATCCTTACGTTTCCGCCCAACCGTGGAGGACGCACCGTTGGCGAAAACCCATTCTCCGGGTTGGCAGAAAATTCCCAAATCAACCAGAGATAATCAAAATCTTCCAGTCCGCGCAACGCCTCCGGATGCCGGTAAGGCGGTTCGAACACAATGCTCCCTTCCAGTTTTTCTACCAGCCCACTTTGCCGAGGGATTCCGAACTTTGTGCCAAAAGGTGAACGAAAATATGCAATCGGTTGAATGTCCATTAAATTGATGCTTTTGGATTTGAAATGCGTATGTTGCTGCAAATATACGGAAATTCTTTCTCTTCCCCATGCCTTATCTATAGATAATATTTTTCAATTTCATCAACCATTCAATTTCATCAACCATCAGCAAAGCGCAAACATTCATGTGGAAACATGCCACCCTCGCCACTTGCCACATCGTGCCGGCTACAGCAAAACCCGGGCATGCATTTCAAGGGAAAGCAGCAGGACAATCACGAATATTAACAATTCGGCCGAAATCCTTTAACACGAAAAACGGCCGTTTTCTGAAAAAAGTTTTTCGCGCGCCCAAATACGCGATTCTACGGGCGTTTGGCAAACGACTGGCATACAGGGAGTTGAAAAATATTGACAAATTCCGCCCGGTAATTTATGCCTACTTACCTTGTAATTTATGCCAAATTACCATGTAAGTAAGGCTTACTTATCGGGTAAAATATGCCAAATTGCGGTGTAAGTAGGCATAAATTACCGGAACGGCCCCGAAAAATGGCTCCGCCGTTTTTCCCGAATTTCCAACGGATCATCCGTCACTTTTCTATTTTGCAAGTAAATCCGGCGGAAAATCTGGCCGAAAATTTAACGGAATCAGCGTCCTTTTCTATTAAAACTCGTTAATGAAAGCACCACATGCGATTTGAGCCTGCCCATTTCAAGTGTCGCTTGATCGATTGAGATTCTCCTTACGGGAGATGCCGCTGTTGACGCTTCCGCAAGTGTGTCAAGAGCCGGTGTCATGCTAGCACGCAGGCTTTCCTTCTTCTTCGGGTCAAGTCTCTTAAAAACCCTGTATTTTCCTGTCGTTTTTCCACTCCACGTCTTAGTAATACCATCAGTTGGCAGTCCGTAGTCCCTTTCCTTGACTTCTCGCTCTTTCCATACGTCAGTCAACTCGTTTCATCCGGTCTATGCGAATGGTGGCGACGTGAGCCATCCACTGTTTTGAACGGTTCTGCCTTTGGTATGTGTTCTCTATGTATTATAATAAATGTGTACTTCTATGCCGCCTTTCAGCGTGTACTTGCCATCACACTTGCCCATCACTGAGCGCAGCTTGTGCATCAACTTTCATACGGGTTGATAACGCCTGTATCCCAACTGACGCTGCAACTCAGCTGCCGATATACTCTTCTTCGTGGCCCTCAGTAGGCGCTTGCTCTCCAACCACACGACATCGTGGGAGCCGCAATGCCGAAACATCACGCCCTCCTTGTCTCTCATTTCCTTGAATGCCCTTCGGCAAACCGCTTCATCGGGGAAATACCGGGTGAAAATTATAAAGATTTTCAACTCGATGCATATCGGATGTCTGACGGGACAGAGAATATAGATCAGGTGAGCGACACCTGAAATGCGCAGCGTTCAAAACGTACCCGGACACCATTTTCTTTCCATTTCAACGAGAGAATCTGAAGGCAACGACGCAGTTTTAAGCCAAAAGGATTGACGATTCAAAAAAAAATGTGTAAGTTTGCGCCGATGAACAGAATACGAAGGGCACTTGTCTGGCTGAAGCGGTGCAGGCACTGCCGAGGATTCGGTGTGCAGTCGCCGTGGGCCTACAGGTTTATCCGCTATGTGGTGAACGAACACTACGCCTATTATGCCTACGGCGAACTGGCGAAGAGCGAACCGAAATTGGACGTGATGGAAAAAAAACTTCACCGACTGTATTTCAGAATGTCAAATTATATGCAGGCCGATGCCGTGGTGAGTTACGGCGGAGATGCCGACATGCTTGAAAGATACATGCAGCGGGGATGCCGGAAAACCCGCACCATCGTGATGGCCAGCGAACAAGACCTGGAAACCGTGGAAAGGGTGAGGCTGGCACGGGTGCTGACAACAGGCAGTTACCGTTCTTTTTTTCAAGCCTTGCTGAAGAAAGTGGACGGGCAGTCGGCCGTGGTGATCCAATTTGCCAAACGCGACCCCGCGGCAAAACAGTTCTGGAAAGAAGTCGAAGCAGACCCACGGTGCATCACCACTTTTGATTTGTATTACTGTGGCATAATATTTTTTGACACCAAGCGTTATAAGGAAAATTATATTGTAAACTTTTAACAGATTGAACTATGGCACTATCCAAGATTTATACAAAGACAGGCGACCAAGGAACGACCTGCTTAGTGGGCGGAATCAAAGTGAAAAAGACCGACGCACGCATTGAGGCCTATGGAACGGTGGACGAACTGAGCGCAAACTTAGGACTGCTGGCTTCGTGGATGAAAGACAGCGACGACAAGGACATCATCATCCGCACACAACGAAACCTTTTCACGGTATGCTCTTATCTGGCAACCGACAAGTCGAAAACTCCGCTGGCTCCCTCCTACACGATGGCCCCCGAAGAAACACGCCTGCTGGAAGAACAGATAGACGAAATCAACTCGAGCATTCCGCCGCAGACCTCCTTCATCATTCCCGGAGGCTCGCACGAAGCAGCCATGGCACACGTGTGCCGCACGGTGTGCCGCAGAGCAGAACGCCGGATTTTCTATCTGGCACAGACCACCGAATTGGACGAAGAAGTGACCCAATACATCAACCGTCTGAGCGATTATCTCTTTGTACTGGCAAGAAAATTGAACTTTATTGACGGTGTGCGTGAAAAAAGTTGGAAAAAATCTAAGTGATTTGGAGAAAAAACCTTATATTTGCGCAAAATAAAAACAACGCATCAATTTTAACCATCATGTATTGGACATTAGAACTTGCATCAAAACTGGAAGATGCACCCTGGCCTGCAACCAAAGAAGAATTGATTGACTATGCGGTCCGCTCGGGGGCACCGCTTGAAGTGTTGGAGAATTTACAGGAAATCGAGGACGAAGGCGATGTCTATGACAGCATAGAAGACATCTGGCCGGATTATCCCACAAAAGAGGATTTCCTGTTCAACGAGGATGAATATTGACTCTATTACACGAATAGGCAAAGGCCGCCCGGCAACAGGCGGCCTTTTTGCACATCCAAGGACAAGCGCAACCACAATAAAAAACACAAGCCTGCGTTATCAACACGTGATAAAACGTGCGCATCTCCTTTTGGTTGTCATGCTCCTTGCCTGTCTGTCGGCAAGGGCACAGTATGACGTGTCCTTCAGTCACTATTGGGACATGGAACCGTCGTTCAATCCGGCAGCAGCAGGGAAACAGTCGAAAATCAATGTGGTGGCCGCCTATGCCATGTCGTTTGCGGGCTTCAAAAACAATCCTAACACCATGTATGCGGGGGGCGACATGCCCTTTTATGCGCTCAACGCCTATCACGGCGTGGGTGTCAACCTGCTGAACGACAAGATTGGCGTGTTCACTCACCAGCGCCTTGCAGCCCAATACGCCTACAAACGGAACATTTTCGGGGGCGTGCTTGGTGCAGGTGTGCAGGCAGGAGTCATCAGCGAGAATGTGGACGGAACAAAATTGGACATGGAGGACTCCAACGACCCCGCCTTTATCACTTCAGAAACAAAAGGAAATGCCATTGACCTGGCCTTCGGACTGTATTACGCCCGCAAGAACTGGTACATAGGGCTGTCGGGGCAGCACCTTAACGCCCCATTGGTGGAACTGGGAGAAAACAATGAATTGCAGATAGACCGGACATATTATTTGACGGGCGGATACAATATAAAAATGAGAAATCCGTTTTTATCTATACCGATGTCCGTTATCGCCCGCACCGACGGGGTGGCCTACAGGGCCGACATAACCGGAAGGCTGATGTACAAGAACGACAGGAAACTGATGTATGCAGGGATTTCGTACAGTCCCGCCAACTCGGTCACGGTGTTGATCGGCGGCAGTTTTCAAGGCATCAACATAGGCTACAGTTACGAGGCCTATACCTCTGCCATCAACATCGGGAACGGAAGCCACGAACTGTTCGTGGGCTATCAGATGGATTTGAACCTCTATAAAAAAGGAAGAAACAAGCACCAGAGTGTAAGGATACTCTAACAACCATAAAGAAGCGTTGAACAAATAAAAAAGCAGATATAAACCAATGAAGATGAACAGAAGTGGCATGACCCTTTGCATCATAGCACTGATAAGCCTCACCGCCTGCATGGGAAGCAAACTCTCAACGCCGGGCGGAAGGGGCGGTGAAGTGACCGGCGTAGGAGGGAAAGGATTCGCCGAACCAACACCCTACGGCATGACAATGGTGAAAAGGGGCTATTTGAAAATGGGCATCGAGAAAGAAGACAGTCTGTGGGGAAAAGACACTCCAGTAAAGGAAATCTCCGTGGACGGATTCTGGATGGACGAGACAGAGGTTACCAACTCCAAGTACAAGCAGTTTGTGATGTGGGTGCGCGATTCCATTCTGCGCACACGCCTGGCCGACCCCAATTACGGAGGCGATGAAACCTATATGATAAAAGAAGACAAGAACGGAGATCCCATTCCGCCGCAAATCAACTGGAAAAAGGCACTGCCGAGAAAACCGAACGAGGATGAGAAACGTGCCTTTGAGAGCCTGTACGAGGTGAACCCTGCAACGGGCGAGAAATTGCTGGACTGGCGACAGATGAACTATCGCTACGAAATTTACGACTATACGACGGCAGCATTGCGCCGCAACCGTCTGAATCCCGAAGAAAGACATCTGAACACCGACATCGAGACCGACCCGAACGAAGTGATCATGATATCAAAAGATACGGCGTATATCGATGACGAGGGACGTATTGTCAGGGAAACCATCGACCGACCGCTGACCGGCCCGTGGGATTTCCTCAACACCTATATTGTAAACATATACCCCGATACCACTTGCTGGGTGAACGATTTTAAAAATTCGGAGAACGAAACCTACCTGCGCTATTACTTCAGCAATCCCGCCTACAATGACTATCCTGTGGTGGGCGTCACATGGGAACAGGCAAATGCCTTTTGCGCATGGCGCACCGAATATCTGCTGAAAGGATTGGGACCGGAGGCCCGCTATGTGCAGCGCTACCGACTGCCCACAGAAGCGGAGTGGGAATATGCAGCACGCGGGAAAGACGGCAACGAATTTCCTTGGGACAATGAGGACATGAAGAGTGACCGGGGATGCTATTATGCCAATTTCAAGCCCGACCGTGGAAATTACGTGAAGGACGGAAACCTCATTACCAGCAAGGTGGGCATATACGGTGCCAACAGCAACGGACTGTATGACATGGCAGGAAACGTGGCAGAATGGACAAGCACGGTATATACCGAAGCGGGGGTAGGAGCCATGAACGACTTGAACCCCACTCTGAAATACAGTGCAGCACAGGAAGACCCCTACAAACTGAAGAAAAAAAGCGTGAGGGGAGGCTCCTGGAAAGACCCGGAAAGCTATATCCGCTCGGCATGGCGCACCTCAGAATATCAAAACCAGCCCCGCAGTTATATTGGCTTCAGATGCGTGCGCTCGTTGGCAAACTCTTCGAGCGAGAAAATAAAAACAAGCAAGAAAAAACGGAAATGACACAATACAGCAAATTTAATCTGGTGTATCGCCTGCAAAGGTGGATAGACAGCGTACCGGGACAAACATTCCTGAACTACGCCTACAGTTGGGGTGCCTCGATTGTCATCCTGGGAACATTGTTCAAACTCACCCACTTGCCGGGAGCGAATCTCATGCTTTATTTGGGTATGGGAACGGAAGTGTTCGTGTTTTTCATTTCCGCTTTCGACCGTCCGTTCGACAAGACGGCCGACGGCATGGATTTGCCGACCCACCTGAAAGAGAACAGGGAAGAGGAAGATGACGAAAAGCCATTGGAGCAAGTGTCAGAAGCGTTCCATACAGAGCCTGCTTGGATGAAAGACGAACAGGCCGGGCAAATCATTCCGACGGAAAGGACAGACGGGCAGATGGCCATGATTTCGCAGAGCGTCAACCCCGAAATGGCTGAAGCCACCGGTGCATACGTTGAAGAACTGAAGAAGATTACGGAGGTGCTCCAAAAAGTATCGGAGCAAAGTCAACGCCTCACTACCGACTCGGAAGAAATGGAAAACCTCAACCGTACGCTTACCGGTATCTGCAAGGTTTATGAAATGCAACTGAAGAGTGCCAGTTCGCAGATTGGCACCATTGATGAAATCAACGACCAGACCCGAAAGATGGCAAAACAGATTGAACAGCTTAACAGCATTTATGCCCGCATGATCGAGGCCATGACCGTGAATATGAACATGAGAGCCGCCAACAACGGACAGACGGAGGGAAACGGCTAACAGGCACTTCCCCCATAAAGATAAAACAAGGATAAATGGCAATAAAGAAAAGACCGGTTTCCCCCCGCCAGAAGATGATCAATCTGATGTATGTCGTCCTGATGGCAATGCTTGCGCTAAACGTTTCCACGGAAGTGCTGGAGGGATTCTCTTTGGTGGAAGAGAGCCTCAGCCGCACAACAGCCAACTCAACGAAAGAGAACCTTTCCATATATGGAGACCTCGAATCACAGATGAAATCGAATCCGGAGAAGGTGAAGGCGTGGTTTGAAAAGGCCACTTCGGTGAAACGGATGAGCGATTCACTCTACAATTTTGCCCAGGATCTGAAAATGGCCATTGTAAAAGAAGCGGACGGGAACAACGGTGACGCGGCAAACATCAGGAACAAGGAGAATCTGGAAGCGGCCAACCAGGTGATGCTCGCTCCGGGAAAAGGGAAAGGAAAGATGCTGTTCAATGCCATCAACTCTTTTCGTGAGCGCATCCTGAAATTGGTGACAGACCAAAGGCAACGGGACATTATCAGCAGCAATCTTACGACACAAATTCCCAAAAACGCCCACTCCATGGGCAAGAATTGGCAAGAATACATGTTTGAAGACATGCCGGTGGCCGCTGCTGTTACATTGTTGTCGAAATTGCAGAGCGATGTGCGCTATGCCGAAGGTGAAGTGCTGCACTCATTGGTGGCCAACATCGACATGAAAGACATTCGCGTGAACAAACTGGACGCTTTTGTCATTCCCAATGCACAAACCATTGTACGTGGCGACAAATTCTCTGCCCAAATTGTCATGGCTGCCATTGACACCACACAGCGTCCCCAGATTTACATCGGTGGCAGACAAATGAATCTGAAAAACAATACATACGAATTTATTGCAGGCAAAACAGGAGATTTCAACCTCAACGGTTTTATCACGATGCAAAACGGAAACGGTGAAATGATTCGCCGCGAGTTTTCTCAAAAATATACAGTTGTTGATCCAAGTGCCACTGTAAGTGCCGACTTGATGAATGTGCTCTACGCCGGCTACAACAACCCTATCAGCGTGAGTGTTCCAGGAGTGCCTCTCAACAAGGTGACGGCAAGCATCAACGGCGGGTCACTTACCCCCGTTGGCCCCGGAAAGTACATTGCCCGTCCTTCGGCAGTGGGCCATGACATCACGATCAGCGTGTCATCAACTCAAAGCGGGAAACCCCAGCCAATGGGGCAATTCACATTCCAAGTACGCAAACTTCCTGATCCTACAGCCTACATGCAAGTGGGCGACAACCGTTTCAAAGGCGGAGGATTACAGAAAGCCTCGCTCATGTCGGCAGATGGAATCCGTGCTGCCATAGACGACGGTCTGCTGGACATTCCGTTCAAAGTGACCGGTTTCGAGGCCGTGTTTTTCGACAATATGGGCAATGCCGTGCCGATGACCGGCAACGGCTCCCAATTCTCAGACCGCCAGCGTGAGGCATTCCGCAAACTCTCGCGCAACCGCCGCTTCTACATTTCCCGTATAACGGCTGTAGGGCCGGATGGCATATCCCGGACACTGCCGGCCTCTCTGGAGATAATCGTGAAATAGACTTCAATTTGATGAAAATGAAAAAGATATTATTGATAATGATAACTGTTGGTATCTCCACTGCGGTGCTTGCCCAACCTAAGGCACGCCGGCTGGAGCAACAGCAGAAAAAATCCAATGCGCAGAACCTGACCACCCGTGCGCAGATTTCGTTTCCCGTTTCAGAGCCCATGTCTGAAGATGTAGTCTGGAGACGCGACATTTATCGTGAAATTGACCTGACCCAAGATGCCAATGCAGGGCTGTATTATCCCGTAGAACCGGTGGGCACGGACATGAACCTTTTCACGTCCTTGTTCCAACTGATGCTGAAAGGGAAAATAAAGGTTTACGAATATCGCCTTGACGGAAATGAGGTGTTTACCGATTCTGCCCGTGTCAAGCCAAAGGCATTTATCGACAACTACCATATCTTCTACGAAAAAATGCCCAACGGGTTGATTCACATTGACAACAGCGACATTCCATCGCGGGAGGTAAAGGCATACTATATTAAAGAAAGTGCGTATTACGACCAGTCCACATCCACCTTCCACACCAAGGTTCTTGCCCTTTGTCCCATCATGACCCGTGAGGATGATTTCGGCGACGGAACGGCCAAATATCCTTTGTTCTGGGTGAAGTATGACGATATTGCGCCATATCTCAGCAAACAGATGATCATGACAAGCAACCTGAACAATGCGGCGACCATGAGTCTGGACGACTATTTTACCAAAAACAAGTATCGCGGAAAGATTTACAAAACAACCAATATGCTGGGACAAACACTGGCACAATACTGTCCGACCGATTCGGCAATGGCCAAAGAGCAGAAAAGGATAGAACAGGAAATGATTGATTTTGAGAAGCACATTTGGGGAGACCCTGCCCGCAAAGACTCGTTGGACAGCATTGCCAAGGCAAACCCGGACGTGAAGGAAACGAAGAAAAAGGCGAAAACCAACCGACGCGCAAGTGTAAAAGCAGATAAGGTAAAAACCAAACGGGCATCTACCCCATCTACTTCCAATGGCAGTTCACCGGCCCGTGTCACGGTGCGCAGACAGCGCCATTGACATTTGCCGTCAGAATTTATAACCATCAGCAAGGGCAGTATCCAACCGATACTTGCCCTTTGTTATTTCTTCCAGACCCAGACTTTTGAACACGATGTTGTAACCCTCGTTGGAGAGAGACTCCTCGTAAAGAAAACCTATGCGGTTGTTGCTCATCAGAATCATGGTGGAGTAACAGGATTCAAGTTCTGTGACCTGAAGTCCTTTCTGCCAGTTGGAAGCCAATTTCTCCCCCGTATCGTAGTCTTCCGGAGAAGCCAGTTCCTTATAGAAGAATCCCACCTTTTCACGCACCTTGCTCAAAGGAACCGATTGCAATGCAACGTACATGCGTTTTCTGTCCTTTGTACGGATTACGGGAAGCACGAGAGTTTCACCGTTGCAGGCGTTCACTTCCTCACCCGTCATGTTTTCAGGCATGGCATCCTTGCTCCATTTGCCTTGTGCCGTCTTGGCATCGGAATAGGTAAACACATTGTATTTTCTTCCGCCCCACTGGTTACGGCAACTCAGCAACACGCTGCCGTCGGGCAACTCCTCTATCTTCGACTCGTCAGCCGCATCCGAAGGAATCACTCCGGCACCGCCTAACACCTGCCAAGTGATGCCGAAATCATCCGAACAGATAACGTATGTGGCAAATTTATGTTCGTCTGACGTGCGCACGGGGTGGGCAATGTACAGACGATAGAAATCTCCCACCTTCACATAACGACTCTGCATGATTCTGCCTGAAGTAAGGAAAATGCCCGCTGCCGACTTTCCGCCTGGCAGTTTATTGTCATACAGTCCATAAATCATCTCTGTCTTGTCCGTACCTCTATCCCATGTCCGTCCACCGTCTTTGCTGTGAAAGAAAACGGCATGCTGTGGATGGTTGCGTTCCGACTGGAAATACCCCACCTTTCCCGATACGCAGTGCATCAGCACCCTGTCGCTCGTCCGGTCTGCCACAACGCTCGGGTCGCCAAAGGCAGCATACCATTCTTCCACGGCATTTTCTTCGCCGCGGGCCACGACAACGGTGTCGCTCCATGTACGCCCGAAATCATCGCTCACCTTCATCACTTCATTAATCTGAAACAGTCCGTTGCGGTTGCTGTGCCCGATGTCCGTCTTACTGATGCGGTAGTCGCAAAATGCAAGCAACCGCCCGTCTCGAGCCTGCGCAAGGGCAGGGATGCGATAGGGCACTTTACTGTTGGCGTTGTCAAAAACCGTTACTGTAAAAGTGTCACCGGAAGGTTTCCTTTGTGCATAAGTCTCACCGACTGCCATCCAGCATGCAAGGCAGCAAGTCAACATTGTAAAATAAAATTTCTTCATGTGTAAAAAAATCTCCCTTAAAATTTAAGTTGTCTATAAAGATCGTGCAAGTTTCTCAAAATATTTTTTCCTGAAATATCCATGCAATCCTGTCTTTTTGCAAATTTAGATAAAATTATCCGATTATAAGCAGTTGAATTAAAAAACTGTTCTTCTTTAGCAAAGAAACGTTTTTTTTCATTGTGTTAAGATTTTAATTGATTAATGAATAAGTTTGATAGATATGCTCTCCTGTTTCGTGTTGAAACGGTTGTCGGTGTTGCCTGTGTCCTGTTTCGAGTTCGTTTGATGTGCGCCTTGTGCATGGTTGGATACACATTACAGGTGCTGTCCGGTGAAAATATACGGAAAGTTTTTGAAACGGCAAAGCCTTGGGACGAAAAAAATAAGGGGAATTTTCGGCAGGAAATGAAAAAATGGAACGTGAAAACTTTTTCCTGACAACAAGAAAGGTCGGGAACCACAAAGTCCCCGACCTTTTATCGTTATCGTTTATGAGTGGAATCACAAACTATTTTCTAATCAACTTCACGCTGCGCACGTTGCGGCCGTCTTTGTTGATTCTAACGATATATACCCCCTTGTTGTTGAGGTGGATTCTCATCATTCCTCCTGCAACCATCTGCTGCGCCTTGCCGGCAACCTGCTGTCCTGCCGCATTGTAAACGCTCACGGAATAAGCGCCAGCCTCGGCAAAGTCAACCAAGACATCCTCGGCAACGGTATATACACGGAGACCGGACGCGACAGCGTCACCAATTCCACTGGTACCGCCCACGCGGATGACACGGAATGTGCGTTCGCCCTGACCGTAAGAGTTGCTCAGAGTAAGTTTGACGGTATAATCGCCCTTGGCGGCAAATGCGACATTTGCAGAACCGGCCTTGTCGTTACCGGTCATGTCGCTGACCTTACCGCCCTTGGCCTGCCATTTGGCACTGGTTGTCACCTTATATGCCAATCCTTCAACGAAGGGGCATCCGGCCTGATAGGCAGGAGTAATGGAAACAATGGTGGATTGTCCCTCACCCTCACCGGATTTGGTTTCGCCCAACGCCAACTTGTATTTCGAAGTGCCTGTGCTGACGAACCAGTTGTCGCTGCCCGGCTCTGCCTCGAAGTTCCAGAAAGCAGTCGGGTTGTCCTTTCCTGCGCTCTCGTACATCGAACCAGCCACATCACCGGCAGACAACGAGCGGTCGAACAATTTCACGTCATCAATGACACCGTTGATGGCAGCACATGGTTCACCACCGCCACGGCCGATACCGATGGTCATGTATGCATTGTCCCACCATGCTGTGGTGTTGTGGTATTGCTCAATGTAGCCATTGCCGGTTTTGTCGCCTAACTTCCAATTCAAAGCCTCAGCCTCTTTGCCGTTGATGTAGATTCTTTCGCGTACGCCGGCTCCGTCCTTGTGCTCCATGACATAAGCAACATGTGTCCAAGAACCTTCCGCGAAATCAACTTTCCAGTTCTGGGTGTGTTCAGGCCCGCCGTAGTTGTTGTCGCGGATGGTAAACGTAAGCGTCTTGCTCTTTGAGTCGTATGTTGACCAGAAGCATCCCCAGTTGTTTTGTGGCCAGCCGGTGAACGGATCGCGCAAATCCACCAGTTGCGTTCTGCCGCTGATACCGTCAATGGTGTTGAACTTCACCCAGAATGACAATGTCCAAGCCTTATTGGCCGTATTGAAACCAGCATCTTTTGCCTTAAAGACAACAGGTTTTTCTTGCATGTCGATGGCTCGCGAAAGGGTTCCGTCTGCCTGACGGCCGGTATAGGCCATGGCAACTTTCCCATTGGTCTCAACATTAATATCGGCCTCAGCGCCATTGGCAGTAAGGGCAAGGACTTTTGGAAGTGCACCTGTTGCCCATGGAGTTACCTGGATATACCCGGCGAACACACGCTCGGTTTCCCGGCCATTTACTTTCCCATTGAGCACGAGATTGTAAGAGCCAACTTCGCTCAAACCTTTGACAACAACCTCGCGTCCTTTGCCTTCAAACTTCACATTGTTATTTTTGTCAACAACCTTCCAAGTACCTTCTTCGTGCTTGGGATCCAGATAATAGAGACTGAATTCCTCGTCGGGCTTGATGGTTGTCTGACTGATGCCAATTTCGTCATCCGACGTATAGGCAACAGGTTCCATATAGTTTGTCCATGCAATTTCAGACTCGGTTGCCATGTCCATCGAAACAGCGGAAACACCAATGCGAACTTTCTCGCTTGCAGCGTTGAAATTAACAGGGATTGAATACAACAGGCCGGCCCAAGATGTGGTGATGCCCATCAAGACGGGATTCTCGTTTTCTTGCTGTGCATAGAGTTTGAACATTGATGTCTGCACATCGCTGTTATAGCAAACTTCATCCGCCGGCTTGTTGTTGGCCATCTTGAAGATAACCTTGGCATCCATACCGGCCTTGCTGAACGCCAGCATCTTGGCGCCGGTGATTTCTGGCTGTGCAGGCTTTGCAAACGAGCCGCGAACAATCGAGAACTCACCGAGGTAGAGGTCAAGTGCATCGGCATTGTTGAATTTCAATGCGACCAAAGCCAATTCCTTTCCGTCAAAATCATTGCCTACAACAATTTTCTTTTCTACCCAGGCATCTTCATTGGCCTCGTCACCTACGGAGCAGAGGTCGTAAGCCACAGCCGAAGTTTCGCTTCCTACTGCCGACAGGTTCAGTTTCATGTCTGTATGACCCGCCTTGAGTTTATAGCGCAGTGTGATGACATCGCCCGATTTCAATGCGAATTGTGTCTTGAACAGGTGCAGGTACTCTTCCGCTATGCTGCCAAATACACGCATACATGAACCTCCGACAAATGCTTCATCCCATGAGAATTCAGCATCCAATCCATTGGCGGGAACATCTGCTGCAGTGCGGCCCAGCAATTTGCCGGCAAACCACCACCGCCATGTGGGCAAGTAGTCCTGTACACCTATGTTATACCAAGCAAGATTGTTCATGCGCTCACCCTTCCAATTGAAATATTTGCCATTTCCAAGATTGAAATAGGTGATGAAGGGTTCTTCGGAAAGATTCCATTGCAAAGAACTCTTGGCAGTCATGAATGAAGACATGCCATGGAAAGAAGTGTTGTCCGCACCATAATTCATAGAGTTGATGACTTCGGGACAATTGGCAGGGTTTCTGCTTCCACCGGTAAACCAACGCTCTGTACGGAGCATGTATGTGCGCTGTTTGATATCAGCATCGCTGCCTTTCTCTGCACGGCTTTCCCAGAACATGCTTTCTGAGTGGGCACCCCACAACCCGATAGACAGATTGTAGTTTTTCAAAAGCGTCCAGCTGGTTCCTTTCGGTTCACCACCCTGCATATTAACACCACAATAGAGGTCAAGCGGACTGCGCCCCAACTCTTTTGCCATTTTCTCAGAGTTTGGCAACACGTCACCCTTGTTCCAGTTGTAGTTGAAAAACAGGGAAGTGCGGACGTTGTCGCCATATCCCCAAGTCTCTTTGTTGTGACCGCCCAATCCGCGGTCGAAACTGACATTCCCGTCATCGTCCGTTCCGTCATACCAAATATTCTCGAACAGAGGATTGACAGGCTTTATTTTCTTGACCAGTGCCGCATGGAAATCACGAAGATTGGACAACATTTCAAAATCGCCATAAAATTCGGAGTTATAGTCCAATCCATCAACACCGTAATAACTGAGGAACTTGGCCGCCTTTCCGGCATCTTGCTGCGCCAATCCGGTAAGCATCGTATTGTATTCATCGGTAATTTCTCCATAAGGAATACTGGCAACAGAAGATACGGCAACACCATTTTTATGGGCCACATCGAGCAAAGAGCCAGGTACACGTCCCAGTGGCGCACTGAAGTTTCCCCAATGGCTCACATACGGCCACATGGAGAACACGTCTGAATCGAACACTCCATCGGGGAGTGCATTCTTACCGGATGTGTTGAAGGGTAGCCAGGCCAGCAAACGCTTGTCGTTGGTTTCATTCAAGTCCAAACGCACTTGAGTTTCCTTGTTGCGGAAACGAACTTTCGGCCTGATGCGTGAGATGAAAAAGTTGTCGTCTTCATTCACGGCACTTCCCGGGGTCCAACTACCAAGGGTCTTATGGAAAGTGGTACTATTAACTCCCCACTTCACATACCCGTCTTTCAATTCTTGGGCCGACACCTGAATCGCTGCCAGTGCCATACCCATCAGAAAAATTTTTCGAGTAGAACTCTTCATAATAACATTGGTTTTAGGAGGCAAGCCGACAGAACCAAAAGATTCTATCAACCCGCCCAATAATTAAAAATTAGGTTTATCAACATCCCACCAGATACGGGTTCCTTGCAAATCGGCACCTCCCAGAGCCTTCAAGCCAGTTTCCCGAATCGCTTTCAGAGAAGCCTCGTCGTCGTTCGGGAAAAGCATTCGGCGAACCAAATCACCCTCCTTCAAGCTCCCGTCACCATCTTGGGTGTTAAGAACAGGGAACAACTTGGGATAGCCCGTGCGGCGCATTTCTCCCCATGCCTCAAAACAGTTGGGGAACAAGGCAATATATTTCTGTGTGATGATCTTTTCGAGTTTCAGTTCGTTGGCATCACCTTCATTCCATTTCACACCGATTTTCGTCGTGCTTTGGATGTCAGGAGAAGAGCCTGTAGGATCTACATACTTATATTCCCTGGGCTGCTCTGTATCCATGTACTTCTCCAGCAATGCAGCAAATCCTCTTTCCTCTTCACTTCCCGGCTCATAGAAACTGGAATTTCTAATGCCGCGCTCATAAAAGAACTTGGCGGTTCCGCCCATATTCCAGCCACGCAATGCACCTTCGGCACGCAAAAAGTCAATTTCGGCCCACTTGAAAAGATAAACGGGTGCGAACTGGAACACATCCGAATCGATGGTGCTGAAACCGATGAACTGATTGACCTCATAGGCCTGTCCCTTGCCCGTATGGACACCCGAGCGGATGCCTACGACCTTCGAATTGGCAGGCATGGTCACTTCATTTCCATTCATCAAGTCTCCGCTGTTTTTCTTGAACAGCATATCCTTATAAGGATGCTGCAAACTGTTCATCAGGCTTTCGAATGATGCGCTTAAGCGCATATCTCCCCACTGGAACAGGCCGCACAAGGGATGGATGCGGGTAACGACATCCTTTGGAGACATTCCAATCTCATATTTCGAATCATCAATGACACCATCGGCAACAGCCTCTTCCGCCCATTTCTTTGCCAGTTCGGGTTCAATCTTCACCATGTGCATGGCCATGCGAAGCTTTAGCGAGTTGGCAAACCGGATCCATGTTTCGAAGCCTTCCATAGAATTGACTTTGTCTTGAGTCATCAAATCGTAGGCTCTTTTCAGAGATTGAATCTTGCTCTTGTACTCAGGAGAACGCTTCTCATAAGCCCTGAAACATTTCACTATGGTGTCAACGTTTGCTTCAACACTCAGATAGATGGAGCGCATGTCGTTGTATTTCAACACTGCACTTTCCTTGTTGTCTTTGAAATCGCTATAGGGCACAGGGCCATAAAGGTCGGCCACCTGAATGGTGGCATGGTCGAACATCAGCAACACCATGGCCTTGATTTCAGGTATGGTATCAACAGCCGCATGGTTCAACAAGGGAGTAAGACTGTTTCTTGTGCTGCCATACTGCCCGTTTGCACCATTATTCCAACTTCCGCTCACATTGTAGGTGGAAAGCAGTTCGGGAGCAAAGGCAAAGTCCTGATGGGGAACGACCCCATACTGTGCGTATGCAAATGCCAACGTGTTTTGGAACTGGTAGGAATGTGGAGGGAGTTGTCCCTCTTTTCCACCACACAGATAGAACTGCGCTCCTCTAAGCTGCCCCAAATATTTTGACAGATGTTTCTTGGCAGAATCCACCTGTTCTGCTGTATATTGGGTAACATAGTCGATAGAATCGGCATTACCCTTTAGAATTTCTTCTTCCAAGACAACATCGGTAGCCCTAAAATCATCTATCGGCTCATCGAAGTCCAGGCAAGACTGAGTACACAATGCAACGCCGAGCGATGCCATCATTCCAAGAATCTTATATCTTTTCATCATTATATATTTTAAAGCGTGAGTTTTATTGAAAGGCCGTATGAACGTGAAGAGGGAAGATTGAACATCTCGAATGCGCCCAACCCGTTTCCTGTGGAGAGAGACACATCGGGATCTGTTGGGCAATCCTTATAAAGGAAGAACAAGTTGCGTGCGATGAATGAAACGTTCAAGTTGCGCCCTGCCCCCAAAAGTCCACGGAAGGTATAGCCAAAGGAAAGTTCCCGCAGGCGGAAATTCGTTCCATTGTAAATGTATTCCAGCGGATTCTTTGAACCGCCCAAACTGCTGTAATAGTTCTCAATGGGAACCAGCCTGTTGCTTCCGTCGGGCAAATACATGGCAGCCTTTCCATTAACAGTGAGGTTGTTTCTCTCTGCATTCAATCTTGCTTCTGCCGTACGTTGCGAAAGTCCGAGATTGTCCAAATAGGCTTCGGTCAGCGAAATCACCTTTCCTCCAATACGGCCATTTACCAAGAAGAACAGTTGGAAATCTTTATAACTGAAAGTATTGCTCCAGCCCAATTGGTATTTGGAGTTCATGTTTCCAGCATATATCTTGTATTTTTTGTTTGCCTCTGTCTCGAACAGCAGGTTACCATCGCTCGTAACGGCCAATGTACCATCGGCATTGCGTTTATAATCAGAAACATACATGTCTCCAATCGACCCACCTTTGTTATAGCGTACACGAACTCCTGCCACATCCTGATAAACCAAACGCTCGCTGCCATCATCGTTGTATGTGGTTTCAAGAATTTCGTTGTCGTTGTAAGAGAAGTTTACAGCGGTTTTCCAACGCATGTCCTTACCGAAACGGAAATGATAGCCGACGGTTGTCTCAATGCCCTGGTTGCGGATTTTACCGGAGTTGATGGGTTCCAGTTTGCCGGTAGCATTTGCTGCCTGCATATACTGGTCGGTTGAAATCGCATTGTAGTAAGTAAGGTCAAAATCCAAACGGCTTCCGAAAAATGATGCCTCGACACCCGTTTCAAACGATTTTGTCTTTTCAGGGCGTGGATTCTTGAACGAAGAATAAGGACTTGGAGAAATGGCTCCTGTTCTCAAATCAAGTGTGCCTTTTGCAAAGACTTGGTTAGGAATAGAGTTACCTACTTCTGAATAAGACGCACGATACTTCATGTATGAAATCCATTCGGGCAATTTCGCCAACGAGCTAACAATGGCATTCGCTCCCACTCCGAAATAACCATAACTTTCCGGAGTGCCACGACCTTTGAACTGCCGGAAGGCGCGATACCAGTCCTGACGGTATGAGGCATCCAGGTAAACCATGTCTTTCCAGCCCAACTGTGCCGTAAACAAGGCTGCCTTGTCCCAGTTGGTAATGGTATTGGAATATGTGGCCTGCATGCCTCCGGCCTGTACGTCGAACCAGTTGACACGCGTTGAGGGCAACTGCATCATGGGATCCACGTAGGTGGCCTGCACATCGGTGGTCTGGCTCACAGTGCGAGTGACGTGTCCCACCCACCCTGCTGTTGCCGAAACGCTCCAGGTATTGTTGAAGGTCTTGTTATAGGAAAGCAAGTAGTCTGTATAAATTTCCGTCGTTTTGTCGTACGACTTCCAATAACGTCCGTAGAGTTCCATGGACGAGGGGATGAATGTCGTGGCATATCTGCGGGTGTCTCCATCGAATTTCGTATGGTCGAAACTTACACGCGCCTGGAAATCCAGGCCCGGAAGGAGGGTCAGTTTCCCGTTCACCAAACCATAAACCCGATCCACCCTCTGCTTGCTTGTATTCATACGTGTCAGCCAGTAGGGGTTGTTTTGATCGCTCCCCATATATGCCCAGTTCTGCATCAACCCTTCCAGTTCCACATCCTCTGTCACCAATTTATAATCGGTGTTTGAAATGGCTACATAGTGCTGCTGCTTTCTTGCAATCCATTTCCCGTTTTCCACAAAATAGTTGTCACGGTAGTAATCCATGTCCACGTTGCGTGGAGTGGTATAAAGATGGTAGATGGGATTGAGCACCGTACCACCGCCGGGACGGTTTCTCGTGACAGTCTGAACATAATTGATGGACGCATCGATTTTCACGCGATTGTCAAAGAGGTTGTACGATTGTCTGAAGGCAAACGTATTACGGTTGTAAGAATTTTTGTCAACCATACCATCGGCATGAGAATTGGCATAGGAAAAATAAGTTTGAATCTTTTCCGTTCCACCCGACAAAGAGATTGAATTGTTTGCAGTGACACCTGTACGGTAAAATTCATCAACATCGTTCTTCACATAATTGCGCAGATGCACCTCGTTGTATTTGTTCTGGGCGAACGGAGATTCGGAATCAAATGGAGATTTGATGATCAATTGCCCCGGATCTCTATCCGTCACCTTTTCGCCCCAGCTTCCCAGACTGAGACCTCCCGAAGCATTGACTGCCGCACCATAAATATTCTGGATGTCAGGGGTCAAAAGCGGAGTGTCGAAAGTAATGTTTGACGAAACACTGACCGAGAGTTTTCCTTCTTTGCCTTTCTTTGTAGAAATCATCACGACGCCGTTGGCCGCCGCCGAACCATACAAGGCCGCCGCATTGGCACCTTTCAGCACGTTGATGGATTCAATGTCGTCTGGGTTGATGTTGGACAGTGGGTCACCGCCTTCCGAACCTCCCGTATAAGTTATGTTCGCTTCGTTGGTAATCTGTCCGCGTGTGCTGTTCGACATTGGGACACCATCCACAACAATCAGCGGGGCACTGTTTCCTAAGATAGATTTGTTGCCGCGCAATACAATCTTTGAAGAACCACCAGCTCCACCGGCATTGGGGGTAATCGTAATTCCGGAAATTTTACCTTCCAGCGAATTGGCGACATTGGATTCTTGCACACGCATCAGATCTTCGCTCTTCACCTGTTGGGTAGCATAAGTCAGCGATTTTTCCTTTCGCTGAATACCCATTGCCGTGACAACCACTTCGTTGATCATCGTGCTCTCTTCCTGAAGAACAACATTGATTTGATGGCGTCCATTGGCTGCAACAGTCTGTTGGGTGTATCCTATGTATGAATAAACAAGCACGGGGCTGTCCACGTCAGTGGTAAGGGTGTAGTTACCGTCTATATCCGTAACCACACCACTTCCACTTCCTTTTACAAGGATGCTCACTCCGATAAGGGGTTCGCCTTTGACATCGGTCACACTTCCCTTTATCTGCTTCTTTTTACCATTTTGATTACCCTGTTGCACCCTTTGGATTGATGATCTGTTCTTGTGAATCGTGATCATCTTGTTTTCCACTTCAAAACTCAAATCTGCGTCAAGTACCTTGGAAAGCACTTCTCTTACCGGTGTTTTTTTGAAAGTGACCGTAATTTTTTTATCATCGTTCACTTCATCCACCTTGTAGATAACCGACAGTTTTGTCTGGCGCTCAATTTCCTTCAGAACGTTCTTCAAGTTTACATTGTGGAACGTTTTCGTAACGGTTTGAGCATTCAGACTCATACAATTGAATAAGGAGACGAGTATCAACGACAACAGCAATCTCCCTTTCTTTTTCCTCACGCTTGCTAACATTTAACTGATAATTTTATTTAATTGTTTAGGATTTATATTTCATTCCAATCATTTATTGGTGTTGGCCTTCTTTCTTCGTCCCGACCCCAAGTCCAAGACGAACTATCTTATATAGACCTCTCTCCCCTTATGGCTTACTTTCATGACCAAGACTTTTGCAAGAGCCTCCATCACATCGTCCATGCTTTCTTTGTTTCTCAAGGAGATGGAGATTTTTTCTTTTTTCAAACTCTCCGATTCTATATGTATGCTCACATCATATTTCCGTTCTAAAATCTTCGCAAGATCGCCCAAACTGATCGAATCGAAATCTGTATCTTCATTGATCCATGAAAGAACGTTCCGACTGGTCTTTGCCTTCAAGAATTTCTCAGACTTGGTGTCATAGGCAACCACTTCGCCCGGCTGCATTTTCAAACGCTCGTTTTTGCGGAAAATCTCTACGCTTCCCTCCAAAAGCATTGTAGAGACGACATCGTCCTCGCTGTAGGCCGTCACATTGAACTTTGTTCCCTTCACCACCACTTCATATCCACGAGTGCCAACGGTGAACTCTTTCCCGCCACGTTTTGCCACTTCAAAATAGGCTTCTCCATCCAATTCCACACGACGGTTGTTGTCGTTGAATTCAGAGGAATATTTCAAGGTGGAACCGGAGTTGAGCCAAACCACCGTACTGTCGGGCAGTGTCATTTTCATGCGGCTGCCATAAGGCACGTCACAAAGGAATGCGCCCACATCCTTTTGGTTGTTCAGCGAGAATGCCAACCATATGGAAGCTAATACGAACAGACCTACGACGGCAGCAGCGGCAAATGTAAACCAGTGACGGTTGTTTCGCAGGAAAATGTTATGATAAGGTGTATGGGACTTCTCTTCATTGATTTGCGCTTGAAGATTCTTCCACGCTTTCCCAGTGCTTTCTCCAATGACATGATTGCCTGCCCAGTCATCCTCCCACAAGCGGAACATTTTGCGATTTCCGTCATTGGAATCAATGAAACGGAACAGTTCCGCTTCATCGTTTCGAGAAATTCTTCCCTCGAAATATTGTATGGCAAGTTTTTTTGTCGTCTCGATATCTTTCATCGTCGTCTTTTATATATATGACAACCCAACGATAAAAAACCCACCCTTCTTATTATCTTTTTTATAAAATTTTCAAAAACAAATGGTTTTTATTTCAAATTGCACACTTTCTGCATCTTAATTTTGGTGTGTTCGGATTTATTTGTACTTTTGTAAAACACTTTTTCATCTAACAGATGGACGGTTTAAAAGATAATGTGGAACTGATAGAAAAAATAAAGGCGGGCAACCAGCAAGCCTTTAAGTTTCTATTTGAGACTTACCATCCCCGTTTGTGCAATTACGCATCGCGCTTTGTGGAAGACGAGGAGGCAGCGCAAGATATTGTGCAGGATTGTTTTGTGCATTTGTGGGAATGTCGCAAGATGGTTGCTTCCGATACCGTTGCTCCCATGCTCTTCACCATGGTGCGCAACAAATGTCTCAACCACATCAAACATCTGAATATCGTTAGAAACTACGAGCGGGAACTCTCGCAGCAAAACAACGGCGAAGAACTGCTGTACCGAAAAGACTTTTGGGGGAACAGCGATGAAAAGGTGCTCTATGAGGAGTTGAAAGGCGAAATCATGTCCCAAATTGACAAACTTCCACCGCGTACCCGTGAGGTTTTCATGCTAAGCAGATTTGAAGGACTGAAAAATCGGGAGATTGCCGACCAACTGAACATTGCCGTAAAGGTAGTGGAGAAACATATCACGAAGGCATTGAAAGCGTTGGCTGATGTAGATGGCACAACACTGAGAAAAGGCAAACTGACGGTGCTTTCAAACGAGGAATGTAAAAAACTATACTGTTTTTTTGTTGTGGTCAACGCTTTTTGTGTTTCTTAGTCGTTCCGTTTCCCCAACGATTCCGTACCTCTCGGCAACAAGGAACTTCCATTTCTTTTTATTGCTGTCCGGTAAAACTTTTGTTAATATCAACAATTAGGGCCGACACTTCTCCCGAGGTATCAGCCCTTTTGGTTATCTTTGTTTTTGGAAAAAATATAACCATGAGCAAAGATAGTCATTTTACCGGACAGCCGGT
>JALFBL010000026.1 GCA_022773395.1 Prevotella sp. | reverse complement strand
TTTTCTCCAGCAGCGGAGAAATCATTCCGTGGGTTTTGTCGCTTGCCCACTTGTTGATGTATTCCAAGGTGGACGGTGCTGCAAAATCCATGTTTTGCACTTCGGCGCCGTAATTTTTTGTCACGATGTCCTTGAACTCTTTTTGCAGTTCGTAGGGTTGGTTCATCAAGATGGCATTGGCCATATCCACGGAGGTTGTGTTGTCCGACTGCTGCGCCCCCTTCCATATTTTACGGCAGAAATCATTGACGGCAGAAGCGTTGCCTCCTCCAAATCCCAGTCCTCTGCTGATTTCCTCCAATGTCTGTCCGGCGGCTCCATTGTTGAGCATCCCCAAAGCAAAAGTCGCGCTCAGGGGCGACATCACCACATTTTCATCGGCTTTCACGGCCACTTTCTTGTACAATCCAATGGCAAAGTCATTGTTCTTGTTTACATATTCCTTCTGTTGGGGCGAAAGGAGTGTCATGTCCTGGTTGTTTACTTCAGGAATACTTTCACTTTCGTCATGGCTGCACGAAACCAGGAAAGCAGCCGCTGCAATTGTCAAGATTATTCTTTTCATACGCTATGTGATTGGGTCATTGTATTGGATAAATGAATAAAGGAGGAAAACCTTGCACGGCATTTCCTCCTTTATGGTTCGTTAACAACAAAACTGTTGGATTATGCCTGTCCTTCTTTCATTTAAACACGAAATTGATGATGAACAGGATGGACAGGACAATGAGCGTGGGATTGAGGGCTTTCCATTGGGCTGTGCACACTTTGATGATGACGAAACTGAGAATGCCCAGACATATACCGTCGGCAATGGAATAGCACAACACCATCGTGATCATGGTGATGAAAGCGGGAAAGGCTTCGCTCACATCGCTCAAGTCGATTTTCTTTACAGAATCGAGCATCAACACGCCCACCAGCACCAGGGCGCCGCTGGTGGCTGCGCCGGGAATGAGCAGGAAGATGGGCGACAGAAACAGAGCCACCAGAAAGAGCATGCCCGCGACGAACGATGTCATGCCCGAACGGCCGCCCTCCGCGATGCCCGATGCGCTCTCCACATAGGTTGTTATGGTGCTGCTGCCCAGCATAGCCCCGCAGGTTGTACCGATGGCATCGCTCATCATGGCCTCTCTTACATGGGGAATGGTGCCGTCGGCCTGCACGATACCCGTTTTCTCTGCCAGTCCCACAAGTGTTCCCACGGTGTCGAAGACATTCACCATCAGCAGGGAGAAAACAACCAATGCCGTTTGAAGATTCAGGAAGTTGTGGAAATCGAATTGGCAGAAAATAGGCGACAGGGATTGGGGCGCCGATACTGGCATCCATCCTTCCGGAATTTCGGTCACGCCCATCGGTATGCCTGCGACAGTGGCGATGATGATGCCATAGAACAACGAACCTTTCACGCGCCGTGCCATCAACACGCCACTTAAAACAATGGCGATGATGCCCAAGGTGGCATTGGGAGTGAAGTTGCCCAACGAAACGAAAGTGGCGGGATTGGCCACAATGATGTCGGAATTTTTCAAACCGATAAAAGCGATGAACATACCGATTCCCGCAGAAATGGCAAAGCGCAGATTCTTGGGAATGCTGTTCAGGATGAGCTCTCTGACATTGAAGAAGGTAATGACGATGAAAAGGATGCCTTCTATCAGCATGATGGCCAACGACTGCTGCCACGAGTAGCCCATGGCCTGGCAAAGCGTATAGGCGAAAAACGCGTTAAGCCCCATCGAGGGCGCTTGTGCGAAAGGCAGCTTCGCCATGAATGCCAACAGCAACGTGGCAATGGCAGAGGCAATGGCCGTGGCGGTGAACAAAGCCCCTTTGTCCATTCCCGTTGAAGAGAGAATGGAGGGATTCACGGCCAAGATATAACTCATGGTCAGGAAAGTGGTGGCACCGGCTATGATTTCGGTGCGCATCTTCATGGTTCGGGGATCGAATCCCAATAATTTCTGGAACATGGTGCGGAGAAATTGGGATGGTTCAGAATGTCCACTTGAGGGCAAGGGTGGGAATGGCACAGAACCTGTTGTTCTGCCCCTTGTCGTTCCACACAAAGTTGTTGGAAAGTTCCACCTCTGTTCCCAAGCTCAGATGTACGTCTTCCATGCCTTTCAGAGCGTTGAGATTGACCCAGAACTGGGGTTCGGCCAGCACAATCAGCTTGCCATTGACATTCGGATCGTACCAGGTGTCGCAGAACCCGCTGAAGGTAAACAAATCGTGCGCCATTTGCACTCCCCATACTTCCGTGATCTGGAATCCATTGAAAGGACGAAGATGGTAGTGCCTGCTTTTAAAATGGTATTTATACAGTGCTTGCACGGAAAATGTCTTTGAGAAATCGGCAGAATGCCAGTTCCATGCTGCACCGGCCAAAAAGACGTGCTGGAAACGAGTGGCGTTCCAAGTATTTTCATCAGAAGTCAGGCCACCATTATACTCAACATGCGCTGCCCATTGCTTGTTGGCAGTGAAGTTGATTTCGCGGGCGATTTCCCAATAGGCACCGGCCACGCCATCACGTTGGTAATCAACATCGGTGAAGAGAAACGTGCTGCCCCATTTGTCGGGCTTGAACATTTCAACAGTCGTGGTGACACTTGGACGCGAAGTCAGGTCTTTGTCCAGAGAATGTCCTAAATCGTAGTGCAGCTGCACGTTCTGTGCACGGCCAATTCCCATGGAAGCGAGAACGAGTGTGCAGATAAGTGAAAAACGGTTCATAATGATAATTGAATTGAGTGTTTAAAGGCGCGAACAGAAGCCCACGCCATATAATAACTTGTATGATTTCTTTACTTTTCGGAGTGCTCCTCTTCTTGAACTTTCGTTTTCGGGAGAAGCAGGTTGAGCACTACGCCGATGATGGCAGACAGTCCGATGCCCGACAAAGCGAAATTGCCCGATGACAGAACGGCGCCTCCAATGCCCATGGTCAGCGTTACAGAAATGATGATCACGTTGCGCGTCTCGTTCATGTTCACCTTGTGCTGTATGAGGTTTTGGACGCCCACGCTGGCAATGGTACCGAACAGCAGCAGCATGATGCCTCCCAAAACCGCCTGCGGAATGGATTGCAGCAAGGCACTCAGCTTGCCCATGACAGAAAATACGAGAGCCGTTGCCGCAGAAATGCGTATCACGGCAGGACTGGTTACTTTGGTAATGGACATGGCACCTGTCACTTCCGAGTAGGTTGTTTCAGGAGGGCCGCCAAGGAAAGCGGATGCCAGACAGGCCAGTCCGTCGCCCAACATGGTTCGGTGCAGGCCGGGTTCCTTGACAAAGTCTTTCTCTGCCACGGCACTCACCACGTAAACGTCGCCGATATGCTCAATTACAGGTGCAATGGCAACGGGAATCATGAAGAGGAACGGTGCCCACTGGAAATGGGTGATGGTGGAGAAGGACACGGGGTTGGTCAGCCAGGGCGCTGCCACTACAGGGGCGAAATCCACCAGATTCAACAATACGGCCACGACATATCCGGCTATGATACCGCAAATCACGGGCACCAGCTTGATCAGTCCCCGTGCAAAGGTGAGCACAAGAATGGCCGTAACCAATGAGACGGCAGCCAGCAGCCAGTTGGTTTTCGCCATGTTCACGGCACTGCCCGAGAGCGACAGCCCGATAAGAATAATGACAGGGCCGATGACGACGGGCGGAAACACGCGGTCGAGAAAGTGTTTCCCTTGCCATTTCACAAGTGCGCTCATCAGGAAATACACCAAAGAGACACTGGTCAGTCCCGCCAAAGTTCCCGGCAATCCCCACTGCTCGGTGGCAGAGATAATGGGAGCAATGAAGGCGAATGAACTTCCTAAAAAGATGGGAACCTTGCCTTTGGTCACAAAATGGAAGATGAAAGTACCCAATCCTGCGGTGAAAAGTGCCGTTGACGGATTGATGCCCACAAGGAGAGGTACGAGTACGGTTGCACCGAAGGCAACGAAAAGGAATTGCACCCCGACAATGGTCTTTTTGGTGCTGGAAAGTGTTTCTGTTCTCATTTCTTTGTTATGAGGTAAAGGTAAGTCTCTTGAACGAGACGATGGTTAAACGGCACAAAATTACAAAGAAAACTTGACACCTCACCATTCTTTTTTAAGGTTTATAACAATTCTGCTAAAAAATATGTTCAAAGCCGGCCTTTCCTCCTGTCTCGCGGGTCTGCGCTTCTTCCCGTCCCCTCCTTTTTATGACAGGTTATAGGTATGTACGCTCGTACCTTGTGCTGCCGGCAGGTAGTTGATGCCCCACCAGCACACCTGCAACAGCAGAAAGGCAACAATGAGCATCCATAATGCCGGTTGCCTCTTCTGGAGGGGAGCCAAGCGGTAGTGTACATATATAAGGTAGGCAAACCACGTGATGGCAGCCCACGTTTCCTTTGGATCCCATGCCCAATAATGCCCCCATGACTCTTTTGCCCAAATGGCGCCGAAAAGCATTCCGACAGTCATAAAGGACAGTCCAACATATACAAGATTGTCGCAGATATCCATTTCCTTTTCTTCTGGATTTTTCTTGAAGAAAAGCAAATATATGGCCATCAGTGCTGCTGCTCCCAAGAGCGCATAGGAAAACATATAGACAATGACATGGGGTGCAAACCATGGACTTTGCAGTGCGGGCATCAAGGTTTTGTTGTGGATTTCGGGTTTCAAAAGATTGATGCAGATAAATACAAACGACAATAACGTGCTGAAAGAAAGAATCCATTTGTATTTCCAGCGGCTATAGACAATCATTCCGGAAAGAGGCAGAAACAGTGAATACCATAAACGGGTTTCACCCATTGTGCGCAAAGGTGGACGATCGAGCGATATCCACATACTGATGATAAATGCAAGGAACACCACCAGTCCCGTCAAAGTGGTTGCATAGGCTGCCACACTTTTATCTTTCCATGCAGCCAAAGCTCCCATTGCCCAGCATACGACAGCCACGAGTGCAAAATACACAAAATGATTCCACATCATGCCTGCACCTCCTTTTTTTTCTGTGCCGAAAGAAACATGAGCAAAGCACCCAACAACATCATGGAAATGCCCGTATATACCACAGGCAACCATGGATCGGACACCAATTCCAAAACGCTTACCTCGCTCCATCGACCTTTGCTCTCGTCATAGCTCAATTGATAGACTTTCCATCCGTCTATCTCAAAAGGTTTGTTGACCAATATGTCTGTAACAGCATGTTTTCCCGATTTTGTCAATATCTCCACATGTGATACGAAACGCTGTGGCTCGCGTTCGGGCATGGCAAGACTGGTACTGTCGTTGAGTTTCAGCAATTGATAGGGAAAAATGTAACTGCCACAGGTAATCCATCCTTCCCTTTTGCAGAATGCCCCTTCCCCTGCTGTTTTTTTCTTACTCTCCACTGTGACGTGCACAGCACTGCAAGCCCCTGCAGAATGCCATTCAACATAGTTGGTCGTGTCGCGTGTCATCACTGGTGCCGCCATATCGTACTTTTTATTCAGGCGGATATGCCATTTTCCCAGTTCACCTTCCGTGAAAACACTGTCTATCAAGAGCATCTCAGCTTTTTTCTCAGGTATGGTTTTACCGGTAAGGTGGTTGACCAAAACCAGTTTAGGCGCATATTCGTCAATGAAAAACCGTTTCAGCTGAATGGCAATAGGCAGTTCATGGATGACACCGTTGTTGCCGATGGCACGCCATTCCGGATGTTCCATACCAACAGTCATTTTCAACCGTTGCATATCGGCGCTTCCCAAAGTAGCGGAAACAAGGACAATGAACAATCCTGCATGACTGAGCAGGAAAGGAACGCCTCGCCATTTGAACGCAAACAGGCTCCGGAGCGTAACCAGCCCGACAATCACCGTCATCCACATATACAGCAGCACAAACGGCCAGAACGAGAGCATACGGGTGATGCCCAGAAAATCTATTGCTTCTTGATGGTCAGGAACCTGCTTGACCACCCCCATGACAATTGTCAGCAGCAAGACGATTATCAAGGACGAAACCGCAGCCTGCCACGTACTCATCCAACGAAAAGCATACACTTTGCCACGCAGTGCGTGCGCAGCAAAGATCAGCACAAGAAAGAATGCAAGTACAATGATGTTGACAGGATAGGCAAAAGCATTCCACCGAATGGCTCCGCAACACCATTGAAGCATCAGGCCGGTCGCTGCCAGTCCGATGCCTATCCATAATCCCTCTTTCAGTTTCCAGGGTTTGTTCCACATTTTACAATGGATTCTCTATCTTTGCAGGTGTGCTAAATCTCGATGAATCTGCCCTTTGCCTTTCCCTCCTTGATCCATTGGGGCACGATGGTTTGCAAGAACTTCTTCTTGTCGGCTTGTTTCTTTGCCCCATCTACACCGATAAACGCCCAAGCCTTTTCCTTGGTAGAGATGTCGGGCATGGGAACGTCTCCGTAGAAACCATGCTTTGCCAGTACTTTTGAAATCTTCAGTCGTGCCTGATGCGCCTGATCAAGGCTGTGCGAGAGAATGCGTACCACTTCTTGCGGTGCATGGAACGAGGCTCCATGAGAGGCAACGGCAAAGTCCCAGCGCCACTGACTTTTGCGAAGCAGTGCCAACACCTCCTTCATCTCTGCTTCAGTAGCGCCTTTGTCCCAAGCAAATTTGGCTTCGATATGTGCCGTGGCCAATTCCTTTTCCACTCGGTTGCGGATTTCATCGCATTTGCGCTGCCGCTCATAAACATTCTGGCGAAGTACTTCCGCATCCTGTCGGTGGCAAGTTTGACAGGTACGGTCGATATGCGCCAGCGGTGACATGATGTGGTGGTCGCTATACTTCATTCCACCCTCACTGATATACGGCATGTGGCAGTCGGCACAAGAAACGCCACGTTGCCCATGAATACCCATCTTCGAGATTTCATATCCAGGATGCTGCGCTTTCAAAATAGGTGCACGGCTGAGCGCATGCTCATAATCTTTAAATCCGATGCTGTCGAAATAGGCTTCAATGTTTTCCACTGTCAATCCCTTGTCTTGTGGGAAAGTGAGGTATTTTCCTTCACCGGCAAAATAATATTCTGTGTGGCATTGGGCACAAACCAATGAGCGCATTTCCTGATGAGAAGCCTTGCTCACGTCCATTCCGCGGCGCTGCCATGCCTCGTACAATGCAGGACGAGCTGGTTTCAAATCCATCGTTTTGGAGTCGTGGCAGTCTGAACAGCCGATAGAGTTCATCACTTCCGTTCCCCATTGGCTCCACGGAGCCTTGTAGAAGTTGGCCGTTCCTTTTTCTTGCATCAGGCGGGGCACATCCGGCCCCTTGCAAGTCCAGCAAGTTCCAGGCTGCGGTTCCTTTCCTTCGGTCACTCCCGGTGCTCCTGTCCTTAATATGGCGCGCATATCTTCAATGGCATGCTGATGTCCCCGGGGCGTGTTGTACTCCCACGAAAATGCATAGCCTGCCCACAGCACAACCATTTCCGGACGCTGTTCGAGCACATCTACCGCCTGACTACTGTTGAATTTACTCGTAAAAGTGGTATCTTCTGTTTGCAGCCAAGTTTGGTATTCGCGCGGAAAATCTGCTGCGAATTTCTCATTTTGGGGCACAATCCCCTCCATGGGTGTTCTGCGGTTGTTGAAAATGCTCACCACCTCGGCCCTGCGTTCCATCAATGAGGACACGAGCAACCCTAATATAAATACGACTGCCATTGCTCCTCCGAACAAGAGCCATCCTTGCCAACGTTTGAATTGTTTCGCCATGATATTTTATTTTCCTGATTTTTCGACATGATTAATTGAATTAGTCGGCTCCAATGACTTTTTGCAGCCATTTCGGAACCGGACTGGCCGGCAGCGGAGTAGCGGCATGTCCTCCTGGTGTGCTCGACAACGAGTTCATCCCTCCGTGAGGAATGTTGCGGTGGCAGTCCCAGCATGCCATCCCCTCTCCTTTCTTTGCCAACATATAGTCAATGCGTCCGGTATTCACAAATTCCCGGTTCAATTGCGTATGACACCTGATGCAGTTGTTCATGATCACTTCCGCTCCTGCATCCAACGTCCTGATGGCTTGTCGCTCATTGTGCGTAACAAACAGTGCAGTATGCCTCAAGCCGTCGCTTGCCTTGAAAAAATATTTCTTGAAAATGTTGTCATGCGGCACGTGGCAATCGTTGCACGTGGCATCCCGCCCGTGCGATGAATGCGACCAAGTGGCGTAGTAGGGAGTCATGATATGGCAATTGACGCATGCTGAAGGTTCGTCCGTCAGATAGGTGTGTGCACGAAGAAGATAAAGGAAAAGGAATCCCAATCCAAACATCACTCCCAAGCTTCCTGTCAGAAAAACTTTCTGGCCATAAGACAAGGAGTCTTTCATGTTTTTAAGTTTGTTCGCTACCGTTCTGATTGCCATAGATTGTCACTCTGTTTGCAGCAAATATAGCGATTAATTCCATGCCTTTTGTCAATAGACAAGAAAAGTTTTTTGCACTCCCCCTGTTTTTAATGTATTTTATTACAAACGGGTTAGATTTTACATATGTTTACACATATGTTGCGTCAAATATCACAGAATGTTAATGTCCGGTTTTATTTTATCCCCATAAATGTGGAGACATTTTCCTCTGGCAGCCACTACGGGCAACTACAGATAGAAGATGCTTTCATTGCCCATGTTGAAGAGCAAATCAAGGACACTCAAATTGGGCAGAAAACCATGTTTTTGACGATACACTTGGTAATAGGGCGTGGGGGAAAAGTCACTGTCGGGCAGTGGGTGTTTGGGACGGATGGTTTCCCGGAAATCGGCTTCCGCCTCTTCTGCATAACGGGAGGTCAAGGACATTTGAGGTCGGATGTCCAGCCATGCGCAGAGCTTTTCCGTAATTTCCAGGTTGAAATCCAAAAGAAACGTGCGTTTTTTGTCGAACAACAGGCGGATGTCATCGGCATAATATTCGAAAAACGGACTTTCTCCATAGGCGGAAAGCAGGGCGTTCCAGTGCAGGTGCCGCCAGTTTCCGTGGTCGGATATGCGGATGTCTTTCATCAGACATTTCGGCCCTTCAAAACTTTCAACGGGTATGGACAGGGCCTGCACACCGTTGGCCGATGCGATGAGACAGCGGTTGCGGTAGGTCTGCTTCACAAAATGGTCGTACTGTTCAATTTCCACACGGGGATACCGGTTCAGTTTCTGAAACCACTGGACAGGTGCGAAATAGGCGGATGAAAGAATTGCTGATGTCATGGAAAGAATCTCAACCGGTAAGCCTTGCCCACAATCCGGTTCAAGGGAATGAGCACACTGTCTTTCCTTATAGATATAAGGTAGTGTGCGCAATGTCCGCAATCGCAGTTGGAACAGCAGCGTCGGGGTGCCACATAGCGGTTTCCCTTTAGTGAGAACGTGTCGCCCGGCAGGGCTGCGATTTGACCGATGTAGGAAGAATCATTGCGGAACACCACCCAGTCGCCCACCTTCAACTTGGCAAGCCCCAACTTGTCCACCATCACTCTGTCATTCTTCACCCAATTGGGTTTCAGATTTTGGTCGTTGACTTTGTAAATGGCGAATGCGCAAGTCCGTACAGCCAGCATGACGAGGATGGCGGCTGCCAGCGCAAAGGTGAATTTCAAGGCATTCCGCAATATATGTTTGTTATTTGATATGATCCACCCAACGGAACAGGCGGTTCCAGCGCACACCTCCCAGACCGTTGCGGTCGGGGTCGCTGCTCCACCAGATGAAAATGGGCTTGCCCACGATGTGGTCCTCCGGAACAAATCCCCAATAGCGCGAGTCGGCCGAATTGTGGCGGTTGTCGCCCATCATCCAGTAATAGTCCATTTTAAAAGTGTATGTATTTGTCACCTTCCCATTGATGTAAATCTTGTTGTCCACCACCTTCAGGTCGTTTCCTTCGTAAGTTCGGATGGGACGTTCGTAGATGGCGATGTTGTTCAAGTCGAGCCGTATGCTCTTGCCTTTTGCCGGAATCCAGACAGGCCCGTAGTTGTCGCGTGTCCATCCCGTACGGGCATTCAAGGGGTAGAGGTCGCCCGTCGTGGCAGCAATGTTCGGTGCGATGCTCTGTACAAGATCTTTTCTCCTTGACAGCACGGCCACTGCATGTTGGGTGAGCGGCATGAAACCTGTCCGGTTCAAACTGGTCATGTCCTCTATACTGATGCCCAGTTCTTTCATCAGTTCGTTGGGAATGGGCTGTTTCAATTTTACAAAATACGTGTATTGCACGTTGTCCGGCTCTTTGTTGGCCTTTCCGTCCAAATACACGATGTGGTTCTTGATTTGCAGGGTTTGTCCGGGAAGTCCCACGCAGCGTTTCACATAGTTCTCCCTGCGGTCGGTGGGGCGCGTTATGATTTCACCGAAAGTGGCGCGGTTTTCCATGATGTATTGGCGTCCCAGGGCGTAAATTTTGCTGTAGAACAGGCGCTGCTGCTGCGGCGGCAGCGAATCGATGGCGGGACGTCCCTCTTCGGGGGTCAGCTGATAGCCCAGGTCGTAGCACATCTGGTAGAAATCGCTGGTCTGGTATTGCGGATTGGTCACCAGCGTGTCGCCGGCCGGGTAATTGAACACCACAATGTCGTTGAGTTTCACCGGCCCCAACCCTTTTACGCGGCGGTAGTCCCAATGAGGCCATTCCACGTATGACTTGCACTCAAACACTGGCAGTGTGTGCTGCGTGAGCGGCAGCGTGAGGGGTGTCTGCGGGATGCGCGGCCCGTAACTCACCTTGCTTACAAAGAGATAGTCGCCCGTGAGCAGCGATTTTTCCAAAGAGGAAGAGGGTATCACATAGTTCTGGAAGAAGAACAGGTTGATGAAATAAACTGCCACCAAGGCAAACATCAGCGCATCCACCCAGGACATGACGAACTTCAGAGGGCCTTCGGCCTCTTTCCACCATTGCCACTTGATTTTCTTCGTGATGTACACATCAAAGATGAAAGGCACGACAATCAGCCCCATCCAGCTTTTCACCCAATAGAGGAACAGCAGGTATAATGCGATGACGGCAATGCATTTTGCCCATTGTACTTTCATGTTCGGTGTGTTCTTTTCTTTTCTCATCTTGATTCTTTTGTCTTTTATCGAAAGGTCACTGACCGTGATTTCTGTTATACTTAAAAATGTAAATCCGCAATGTTTCAGAATTTAAACAAGTCGCTGGTGGTGAGCAGCCCACTGTGGCTCAGCGTGTATTCCGCTGCCAAAACAGCACCGAGGGCAAATCCTTTGCGCGAATGCGCATCATGGCTGATCGTGATTTTGTCGGCCTCGCTGTCGTAGGCTACGGTATGGATGCCCGGCACCTCATCCCTGCGGATGCTCTCGATGGCGAGTTTTCCGCTGCCCGCATCGCTTGTTCCGGTCACGCTTCCATCGGCGTTGTGCTGCTTTCCCTTCGTCCAGCCGTCTTTGCGGTCGAGCGCATAGACCACTTCTTCGGCCAGCGTTATGGCTGTTCCGCTGGGTGCGTCGAGTTTGTGCACATGATGGGTTTCCTCTATTTGCACGTCGTACTGCGGGAAGCCGTTCATGATTTTCGCCAAATAGCGGTTCACTGCCGAAAAGATGGCCACGCCAATGGAGAAGTTGGAAGCCCAGAACAGGGTTTGCCCACCTTCCGTACACATTCTGCGCACCTCTTCGCCGTGCTCTTTCAACCACCCCGTTGATCCGCTCACCACCTTCACGTTCTTGGCAAATGCCTTCTTGAAATTGCCGTAGGCTGCTTGCGGAGCGGTAAATTCCATGGCCACATCAGCCGAAGCGAACGCCGGAGTGTCAAATTCCCCCTGATTGTCCACATCGATGATGCTCACTATTTCGTGGCCGCGCTGCAAGGCAATCTGCTCAATCATCTTGCCCATCTTGCCGTAGCCGATCAATGCTATCTTCATCTTTTAAAATCTAACGTTCTTGCAAAAATACTGCAAATCAGCGATATGACAAAGAAAATGAGCCATTTTTAAAGATATTGTCCGAATGAGCAGGCGAATTTTCGTTAAACTTCCATTATTCTGCCGATATTATGGTAATTTTATGTAAATTTGCTCATTGATTCAACAAAAGGAAAGAAATCGGGATGAAAGAGATTCAATGCAAGGAAATGGCGTTCAACCCATTCAACATGATTGGACACGACTGGATGCTGGTAACGGCAGGCAACGAGCGAACAGGCTGCAATACGATGACGGCATCGTGGGGACACCTCGGCTGCTTGTGGGGCAACAACGACCCTACCGCCGTGATTTACCTGCGCCCGACGCGCTATACGAAAAAGTTTGTAGATGAGGAGGAGTATTTCTCGCTGTGCGTCATGGACCGGTCGTTCAAGAAAGAACTGGGCTATATAGGTACGGTTTCCGGGCGCGACGAGGACAAAATTGCGAAGACAGGACTGACTACTGTCTATGCCGACGGGGTGCCCTATTTTGCCCAAGCCAAGCTGGTGTTCATCTGCAAAAAACTGTATGCGTCGGAATTGCAGGGCAATGGATTTTTCTACCGGCAGACCATTGACAAGGATTACCCCTTGCGAGACTTCCACACAATGTATGTGGGAAAAATCGAAAAGGTGCTGGCAAGAGATGACGAATACGTAGGCACAGCCTCCCAATAGTCCTGTTGTCCAATGGGGCATGAAGCCTCTTTCGCCAACACATCTCTTTCCGCACCCACATGAGCATGCCGTTCCGCATCATCGAACTTTTGTTATACATGTATATTCCATACAAAGAGAACTTGGTATTGGTGGCCTGCACCTGCTTTGTGATATTAAAATAAGAACTGACATTATCAACTCCATTGGCTTTCAGCATTGGATATCTCGATGCCTTTGTGTCGTAAGCAGTTGATATGATTCCTTTATTTGTGAATCGTTTATTATTTACATTTTGTTGCAAAGAGAGAGCCGATTCGTCCAGAATAACAACCCTCCCGTTGGGCATGACAGCATAAGTAAAAAGAGAAGTTCCTGCGAAATTTATCCGTTTTCCAACGAATTGAGAAATCGTTGCTAAAGTCAAAATCACGGTATTTCTCTTTTTGGAACAAAGAGTCCGTGCCGCTTTCTATGGTTGGCAATTCTGATTTCACGACCGATGCCACTTGATTTAAATTAATATTTCCTTAATTATTGGGTCATTAGAAACATTTCCATTACCTTTTCAGTCGATTCGTAATTCTCTGTGAATGAACGAATTAGAGAATGTAGCCATTTAGGGTCTATTTCCTTAATATTATAAAGATATATGCACGGCGCAGGAAACTTCATGTGGGGAAACAGGCGACAAAATATGGGTAAAGAACGGCAATAGTTTTACTGTAAGTACAAAAAGCAACATCAAGGGTTCGCAGCCTTCAGCCCGTTTCTACGTACCCGGCAACTACCCCAAAAGCAGTTACAAGGTTTACTACACGGGCGAGAACAGTAACTCTGCCTACATGGTCGTTGCTCCCGGCACGCATACGCTTACGGTGGAATACACCATAAAAGACCCTGCAACAGAAGCAGAGGCAACCATTGCAAAGACTCTCTCTGCCAAAGAATATCAGGCTAACAAGGTTTACGACATCACGGCAAACCTGACACCTGAAAAGATATATTATAGAGATGTAAATATTATATGTGGGACGCAAAAAAGCATTATTGGGACGGTGCTATGATATGGTCCATGATGAATCATCTATACAAAGGTGGAATGTGGTTTAAACAACATAATAAAATTTCAGGATTCAGCGAACATGCTTGGAATGATGGAATTGATTATTCCGTCGCCATCGGCAATTCAGCCCCGAAAGCATAAAAATAATGTTGTGGTTATATTCAAGAACGTGAAAACGAACGGTAAAAATGGATTTTGAGAAATCATAGAATGAGAAACTGGCAGATTTTTCGCCCCTCCCTACTACCGCTTCACAACCTTTTGGCGGTTCACAATGTAGATGCCCTTTTCGAGACGGCTGAAATCCGTGCCCACATCATTTCCGCAGATGTTGTAAATGCGCGGCGATGCATGGTTTTTCGCATTGGGTGGGCCTGCTGTGCCGGTTTTGTCGCTTTCGGGAGTTCCCGCGTTGTCGATGCCCGTAGGAACCTTCAGATGCTTGACCAATACTTCGTCCAGGAAAAAGCGGTTTCCACCCGGAATGATGGAAATGCTTGTCCATCCGCTGCCAACGATGCGGACGAAACAGGGTGTCCATTCGCCCTCCTGTAGTTCCACGTAGGGAGGATAGATGGTGGCTACGCCCGAAGCGTCCTGTAGTGTGATGCTGGCTCTGTCGCCTTTCCATGGGGCGGCCAGGAATGTCATCAGGGCTTGTCCCCTGAGATGGAAGGGAGGCGTGGTGGCAATGCCCGTCCGGTTGCTTTTGCCGGCCAGCACGCATTGGCGACCTCCGCGGACGTAGGAGAAAGTCCAGTCGGGACAGTCGGGGTGGTAGAAAGCCAGTTCGCGGGTTCTGATGTCGTTCCAAATCCCGTCGTTTCCGCCCTTGCCGTTGCATTGGTCAAAACTTTCATGGAGCAGGGTGTCGCTGGCCGTCTCCTCCGTTTCGCCAGACAGGGAAGTGCTGAAGGCGAATGAAACTGTTCCGTCGTCGTGCTGCACAATGTCCTTGATGCTGCCGTCCATGAACTTCTGTCCGTGTCGGTTTTCGTGGAAAAGGGTGGCTGCCGGAACAGAGTTTCGTGCAAGACTGTTGTTTGACAAATGGGGGTAGGGGTCGCCCTTCAGTTGCGATGTTTTTGTTCCGTCCTCGTTGTCCGCATGAAATATGCTGCAACGTTGGTGCAGGGGCAGTACGTTGACCTCGTTGTTGGCCCACGCCGTAGTGTTGAAATCCACGTGCAGCACAAGGAGTCCGCTGCCTGCCTGCGCCTGGTCCCAGCCCACGCACTGGCGGTTTTCGAGCAGATAGTATTCGTTGGGGCTGTTCTTGTTATATATAATATAGGTGTTGCCGCCATCGGCAAGGGCCTTCATTCCCTTCACCACCGTGTCCGCCTGTAGTTCTATGGGCTGTTTCCATCCGCACGCCATCCGCTCGTAGCCGGTAAAGGCACTGGGCACAAAGCCGTGGCCGTTGTAGCAGCCGCTGTCCATCACGTCCCAGTCCGACATGCCGAAACAGTCGCCGCCGCTTGTGTCGTACATATCGGGCAGTCCCAGGCAATGGGAAAACTCGTGGCAGAAAGTGCCGATGCCGTCGATCCTTCCGCCAGTGCCCAACTCAGAGCAACAGGCGTATGTAGAGATGCCTGTTCCGTCGAGCAACAAGTCCTTCCCATAGTCAGAGAACCGTAACTGCCATTCGTGCGGCCACACGGTCGCGTCATCGTTGGAAGTGCTTTCCGCCTCACCGGCATAGAGCACCACCACCTGCTCTACTTGGCCATCGCCGTCCCAGTCGTAGTCAGAAAAGTCCACCTGTCCATCGGCAGCCAAGCAGGCTTCTGCCACCATGCAGCCTGCGCGGCGGTCGTTTCCAAGTTCGTCGTTCTCGCCGTAGTGCGCATAAGGATTGGGCAAATGTACGGGGCCTACCACATCGAAATGCAGCGACAAAGCCCCCTCGCTTTGACTCTTGAAATAGTCGCGTATGCTGCCGGAAAAGCCCATTTCGTTGGTGAATCCTTCGGCATTGGCGATGTTCCGATAAAGGTCGGGCGTGTGTGTGTCGGCAAATGGCTTGTCGTTGAAGTCAACCAAAACGATCAGTCCCTTTTTCTCGCCTACGCACGAGGCGGCTCTCCGCCTTTGCTGCCGCGCCCTTGTTCTTTTCGACTGCACTTTCTGTGCCCTTTGTTGCAGGTTTATCTTTCTAAACCATGGTGCGGTCTCGCTCTTTTCATAGCAGGTGCCGTTGGCATCGCGCCAATAGTGCATCTGTTCGTCGCCACACAGTTCGGCCTTCACTTCCGTTCCGTCTGCCAGTAAAATCTGTCTCCATTGTCCTTTTTGGGCAGGAACCGCCCACATCGATTGGGACAATATCAGTAAAAATAATATTGAAATGTGTGTTTTCATTCGGAAGAAAATAGGTGTATGGATGTTTTTCTTTTCCGCCTTCTCCAGCGAATCGGCACAAAGTTAAGCCATTTATCTCTAAAAACTGCCGTTTTTCCCCTTAATTTCGCCCATTTATATAAAAATAACGCTATTTTTTTCGCACGACCCATTCTTTTCATTATCTTTGCACCGTTCAAACACAAATGTTGCCAGAAATGGCTGGGGGCAACGGATGCTTGAACAGGATAATTTTATACATATTTTAAATTGAAGACATTTGAAGAATTGGGCGTCAGCGAAGAGATTCGCCGCGCCATTCAGGAAATCGGGTTTGAACATCCGATGCCTGTTCAGGAAGAAGTAATCCCGTATTTGCTTGGTAATGGAAATGATGTAATTGCGCTGGCGCAGACCGGAACTGGTAAAACTGCCGCCTACGGCATTCCTTTGTTGCAGAGGGTAGATCCCTCGAAAAAGGTAACTCAAGCATTGATTCTTAGCCCTACACGCGAATTGTGTTTGCAGATTGCCGATGACTTGAAAGATTTTTCCAAGTATATTGACGGTTTGCGGGTGGTGCCCGTATATGGAGGCGCATCCATCACTACTCAAATACACGCCTTGCGCAACGGCGTACAGATTATCGTGGCCACTCCGGGGCGCCTCATCGACTTGATGAAACGTGGCGTGGCAAAGTTGGATGAAGTGAACAATGTGGTACTCGATGAGGCAGACGAGATGCTGAACATGGGTTTCTCTGAAAGCATCAACGAGATTTTCGAGGGTGTTCCCTCCGACCGCAACACATTGCTGTTTTCGGCAACCATGAGCAAGGAAATCGAGCGTATAGCCAAAAGTTATTTGAACGACTACAAAGAAATTGTGGTGGGCAGCCGCAACGAGGGTGCCGAACACGTGAACCATATTTACTACATGGTGAATGCCAAGGACAAATATCTGGCCTTGAAGCGCATCGTGGACTACTATCCGCGCATTTTCGCAATCGTTTTCTGCCGTACCAAGGTGGAAACGCAAGAAGTGGCCGACAAACTGATTCGCGACGGGTACAATGCAGAAAGTCTGCACGGAGACCTCTCCCAGCAGCAGCGCGACCTCACCATGCAGAAATTCCGCCAGCACCTCACGCAACTTCTGGTGGCTACCGATGTGGCTGCCCGCGGATTGGACGTTGACGACCTCACACACGTCATCAACTACGGACTGCCCGATGACATAGAGAACTATACCCACCGCAGTGGAAGAACGGGACGTGCAGGAAAGAAAGGTACGTCGATATCTATTGTACACACACGCGAACGCCATAAAATTCGTGCCATTGAGAAGGAAATTGGCAAAGATTTTGTGGAGACCGAAATTCCCTCTTCGGAAGAGATTTGCAAGAAGCAGCTCTTCAAGGCAATGGATCAAATCGTGAAAACTGACGTGGACGAGGAGCAGATTGCACCGTTCATGGCAGACATCAACCGCTATTTTGACTATCTTGACAAGGAAGACCTGATCAAGAAAATCGTAAGCCGCGCCTTTGGTCGTTTCCTGGCCTACTATGCCAATGCGCCCGAAATAGTAAAGCCATCTGCCGAAAAGGGCAAGCGCAAGGACTCGCGCGACAGGAGCAGCAGCGGCTCAGGAAGGTCATCGAGGGGCAGAAGGGCCGAAAGGGGCTACAAGCGCCTTTTCATCAATCTTGGAAAGAAGGACGGATTCTACCCCGGTGAAATCATGCAGTTCTTGAACAAGAATGTGCAGGGACACCAAGAGGTGGGGCATATCGACTTGCAAAACACCATTGCCTTTATAGAAGTGCCGGAAAGGGATGCCGACAAAGTGATGAGGTCGCTGACTGGTGCACGTTATAAAGGCCGTGAGGTGCGTTGCAACGATGCTGATGCCGATTCGGCAAAGTCAAGAGGCGGTTCACGTTCTTCATCAAGAAACGAAAGAGGTGGAGGGAAAGCAACAGGAAAAGGACGGAAAAATGTCGGTGAACTCGATGATTTTGGACGTCTCGACAAGAAAAACGGACACGAAAAAAGAGGCAAGAAGTCGGAAGCCGTTGTGAAGGAAAGTGGCAAGAAAGACGACTGGCGACAATTTTTCAAGGGAGCCAAGGTGGAATTGATTGGCGAAGAGCCCGATTTCAGCGAAGAGGGCTGGGCACGCCGCAAACCTAAAAAATAAATACAGAAACAAGATGGCAGGGGGATGTTTGTTCCCCTGCCGTTGTTGATGCCCATGAATCCATACGCCACCCACTACAAATCGCTTGCCTGTCTCGGCGCACCTATCATTGTTGGGCAAATAGGAACCATTGTGCTGGGGGTGGCAGACACACTGATGATAGGCAACCACAGCACGCCCGAGTTGGCGGCGGCGGCTTTCGTCAACAATGTCTTTGCACTTTTCATCATTTTCTCGATGGGATTCAGTTATGGACTGACGCCTGTTGTGGGGTCGCTTTTCGGACAAGGAAAAGTGAAGAACATCGGTGAAATGGTTAAAAACAGTCTGTTCGTAAACACACTGCTGGCGGCTTTGCTGCTGGTGGTCATGGGCATGATTTACTTCAACATAGACCGCATGGGGCAACCCGGTGAACTGCTTCCACTCATGCGCCCCTATTTTCTTGTCAATCTCGTTTCGATTCCTTTTGTACTTTGGTTCAACACATTCAAGCAATTGTCGGATGGGGTTGCCGACACGAAAACGCCCATGTGGATTCTGGTGGGTGGAAACACGTTCAACATCGTGGGCAACTACGCACTGATTTACGGTCGCTGGGGACTGCCTGAATGGGGATTGCTGGGGGCGGGAATTTCCACCATGGCATCGCGCATCCTTATGGCATCGGCACTCTTCCTCGTCTTTTGGGGACGAAAAAGTTACCGGCTCTATTGCAAGGGATTCTTTCACGGCCGTATCAACCGGGCAGACTGCATTTTGCTCAACCGGCTGGGGTGGCCGTTGGGCTTGCAAATGGGCATGGAAACGGCTGCATTCAGTTTCAGTTCTGTCATGGTGGGATGGTTGGGCACCAACGCATTGGCTGCCCACCAGGTGATGCTCACCGTTTCGCAGTTCTTTTACATGGTCTATTACGGTGTGGGGGCAGCCGTGGCAGTGCGCGTGAGTCATTTCTACGGACAGCGTGACTACAAGGCCATTCATCTTTCGGCCGCCGCCGGTTTCCATATCATTCTGTTCATTGCGTTTGTGGTTTCCATTCCTGTGTTGCTCCTGCGAAACGATATCAGCGGGTGGTTTACCGACAGTCGTGAGGTGACTGTGTTGGCAGCCCGGCTCTTTTTCCCGCTTATCGTTTATCAATTGGGCGACGGACTGCAAATCACTTACGCCAATGCGCTGCGTGGGCTGTCTGATGTGAAACCGCTTGCCTATACTGCTTTCATCGCCTATTTTCTCATATCGTTGCCTGTAGGCTATTTCTTGGGAATTGTCCTTGGCTGGGGGGTGCTTGGCATCTGGGCGGCCTTTCCTTTTGGCTTGACCTCGGCAGGGCTGCTCTACTATTATTTTTTTGAAAGGCGAATGAAACAGATAAAGCTTTAACCGCAAAAAAAACAAACCATTTTATGACGAAAAAAATTATTCTTCACCGATACCATACGCCCCATGGAGTGGCAGGAAATCTGGTGCTTGGCTCTTTCGGGAGTCAATTGTGCTTGTGTGATTGGGACAACGGAAGTGGGACATCTTCGAGCGAAAAACGAATAGAGCATGCCTTGAAGGCAGAGTTTGTGCAAGGTGTCTCTTCTGTAATAGAAAACACTGTGCAACAGCTTGACGAATACTTTGCACGGAAAAGAAAAACATTCAATGTCCCTCTGTATCTCGTCGGTACGGAATTTCAAAAAAAAGTGTGGATGTCATTGGCCGGTATCCCTTATGGCCGGACCATCTCTTATGCTGACGAGGCTGCTATGCTGAATATTCCCAAAGCCGTGCGTGCCGTTGCCAACGCCAATGGAGCCAATCCTGTCAGCATTATCCTGCCCTGCCACAGAGTGATTGGCAGAAACGGATCCCTGACCGGCTATGGAGGCGGTCTCGACACCAAGCAATTCCTGATTGAACTGGAAGCAGGAAACACATAGCATGTGGAGTCTCACCGTTTTTCACGACTAAGCCGCACACGAAACAAATCGTGCGCGGCTCTGTCTTTCAGTTATCCGTAATGTAAGGAAGAATTATTTCTTGACAAACTTCACAGCCTTGTCTCCCATCTTTGCCACATACAAACCACTGGTCAGTACAGAAGAGGCAAACTTGTTGACTCCTGCCTGTACGGTAATTCTCATTACCTGTGTGCCTGAGGTGTTGTAAATGTCAACGACACCTGCCTGGTTGGCAATAATGCAAAGGTCTTGGTCGCAGCTTACGCCGAAGTCTGCGGTTGTAGCGGTTGCGTCAGAAATAGCCGTAATGTCACCACCACTGGTATTTGCACCAACCACAACGCTTGACGGTATGGTACCTGTCGGCATCTCGTTGAAGTCGAAGGTCGGGCCCATGGTCGGATTCTCAACGGTCTCGTTTTGATAGTCATAGAATCCTGTTACGTAGAATGGAACAGCATCGGCCGGGTAATACAGCCAACCGGTAGCACCTTCCGGCTTATAGAGGATATTCAAGTAATACTTGGAATATCTCATCAATGAAGAAGTGAATACTACGTTGACATAGCCTGAAGTGTGTGCATCTATTTCTATGTCTTTATAACCGCCAAGCCCGTTGTCTGCTGTGTTTCCGTTGTAGTATGGAGTGAGGTAAACATAGATTTTGCCCCTGAATCCATTGGTGGAATTGAGATATACGCGAGCGGTGAGATTTCCAGACTTCTTGTTGACGGTTGCGTAGTCCTGTCCGAGGTAGTAGCCACACTGGTAGAACATGGCTGTTGACATCTTGATGTCATAGTTCACAGGCTGCACCTCTTCTTTCTCGGTGATTTCAAGATTGCCGATAAGATTGCTGTTGGAAACGCTGAGGAACTCTTCGTTATTGTTTTTGTTGTAAGACAGTTTCAGATAGTAACTTCCTGCAGGAAGCTGCTTGAACGCTTCGTTAGAGTAGAATGTCACAATTGTACGCTGCGATTTGGCAATGTTTGCATTGCCTTCGGAAATCAATGTCGAAGTGGAATTGGTTCTCGACACAGCATAGAGTCTCAGGTAGTTGTTGTAGTCTTGGTCGCCATTGTTGGTAACGGGTATTTCAACCTTTACACTGTTCTGTTCTTCGCCTTCTGCATTCACTGCGCTTTCCAGTTGAAGAACGGGACCTACAACAACGGGATCTGGTTCTGGTTCCGGTTCCGGCTCGACGTTACCAATTGTAACGACACCTGCCACCTCATCGATAGCGCGGAAGGTAGTGCCGTCTTTCCAGTTAACTGTCAGGTTGTACTGGCCGGCGGTAACATTGCCAAGGTTTGCATAGAACGTGACCTCTTTCTTTCCGTTTGCAGGAACAATTGCGGTTGTGGTTGAGACGATTGTTGAATAGGTGTCGCCTTCTTGGTAGATGGCAAGTGCGAGTGCACCGGAATAGTTGGTTGTCTGGCTGTTGTTTCCAACAGTTACGGTCACCTTTTGATAATTAGCCTGAGCAAGTGATGTCATGGGAGACACCGTGTGGATATAGAGGCTTTTGCCCACGTTTTCTTCAACGCCGGGATTGGGGTCTGGTTCGGGGTCGGGGTTAGGATCGTCTGCTCTGTCTGGCTCAACAAAACGGAGCATTTCGTGCCCGCTGCTGAATGCGCCTGCACCGCCTCCGATTCCTTGTGTCCCTGGTTCGAGAACGTTGAGCAGATGCCATCCGTTTGAACTGCCATTCCATCCCCAATCTACGTGCACGTAACCTTCTGTGGCAAAACCGTCAAGAACGAAGCAGTGGCCGCCACCTTGAGAATAGCCTGCGTAAATCACCGGTCCGTAATCGCGCATCTCGTCGCGCACCTCAGTGCTCCAGCGGTCGGAAGTGAAGTCGGAGCGACGCTGCCACTGTACTTGACGCTTGTAGCCAAAGTGCTCTCTCAATGCGCGGGGCACGTTGAACACATAAGCGCCAGAACCTCCGGTGAAAGAAGGGTTGTAGTCCATTTGAATGGTATAACCCACATCGCGCAGCAGACGGCCAATATTGTCGGCCTGTGTGGCCGTCAGTTGGCGACCGGTTACACGGTCGTAACCACCTGAAGTTACTCCTGCCGGCATCTGTGACCAGTCGTATGGCTGGTTTTCTGATGCGCCTACACCATCGAAGTTGACACTCAGTTTGGTGGTGTTTTTCCAATAATAGCTGTAGCTGCCTGTAGCCTTGCGCGGCCATTTGTGCCATCTCATTACCGTTGCCACGGCTGTTGCCACACAGCCACTGACGGTTGGGTATGATGTTCCGTTGTAACGGTAGTTCGGGCAATACTGGTTGAAAGGCCAAGCCTGTCCCCAGCTCACTGGAGTGTCGAGACCTTGTGTGCGGTCAAGGCTGTTCACACCCAAGAGAGGGGGTATTTGAATGGCGGGTGCTTTGCTTCTCGGATTTTGGAAATCGGCAGAGGGCACATCCGGAAGATTGTCGATTGCCCACTGGATTGATTTGCCATATTCGTCATACATCCATTTGATAGAGGGGTGATTGTTGATGTCGGCTTCCGTGAGTTCACCTTCATCACTGTAGGCGAGTACGGATCTGACTCTGTCGTCACCTGCAATAACCACGTATCCCTGGTTGTTGCCTCGGTTGAAAACATAGAAAAGGTTGGTTTCAGCACCGGTTTTGGCCGGAGCCTTTCTGATGTAGGCACGCTGCAGGTTTTGGCCAGCCGTTGTACCTGAAAATTTCATGGCCATACTCAGCGCTTGCCTTTCCGAAACGGGGCCTGCCATGGCCATCGTAGCGGCCAAACAGAATCCCACTAAAGAAAAAATCTTTTTCATAGATGTATTAGTTTGATTAAGAATGCCTTTGTTTCTCTCTCCAACGAATCAAGAGGGCATTCGTAAGTCTTGATTCGCCTATTTTTTTAGGGTTATTCAGACTCGCTTTGAGGCTTTGGCCTCAAAGCGAGTAAAAGGGTATTTATCTCAAGCGAATCCTTTGACCTGCCTTGTTGAAGAAAGTCATTTCTCCGATATTGATAAAGGTTCTCACCGTTCGGGTTCCTTCTTGATTTTCAATGACAATCTGTGGTGTGCCAGACTGGTATCTTGAATAAATCTGGTCAAGTGTAAGAGAGGTGAAAGAGTTGCCGTAACTCTTGGGGAATCTTCCTACGTGCTTGAGGTCTGCACCGAATTTCAGCAAGGTATTGTTCAAAAATTCCTTGATGTCCATGTCGCCAGAACGCACTACGTCCAAAATGGTGTTCTGCTCGTTGACCGTTTTCATTTTCCAGTCACCGCTTCTGTATTCCCAAATAAGAGGATTGTTTTCATCAATAACCAGCAAGTCGTGGTATTCTCCATTGTTTTCAGCCCATACTTTACCTGCCAATACAGAGTTCTTGTCAAGAGGAGCCAAACCTGGAGCAATGTTGTTGTAGGCAGAGAAACCAGCCACATTCAGACGGATGCTTACTTTGTTGAAATCAGGGATAAAGTCGCGCTGAGTTACCGTATATTCTGTAGAAGACACCACGCGAGCCTGCGAGTTGTCAACAGCATAGCGAAGACCGAAACTGATGGGTTTCATCTGGTCGTAAGGTATTCTCATCTCCATGAACTTCTGCATGGCATCTAATCCTCCTCTGATAACTTCACTCTGGTATTGGTTGTCACCTCCTACGATCGTCACTCTCAAGTCGCTTGTGCTCAACACTGATTTATAGGCAGCCTCAAGTTCGGGGGTAATGTCAACACCCTCCATGCCATTGAGCTTGCTGAGTGCAAACTGTAGTGCACCTTGTGCCAATTTGCTGTCGTTCTCGGCTGCCAATGTAAAGAACAGCATTCTGCCATAGTTGATGTTCGATACGTAAACAGGCTGCATGTTATCCATATACTGTGTGTCAACAGTCTTGAAAATGGTCTGGCCAATTGGCGCGTCCATTGAAACGGTAAAGAATTTTTGGATACACTTGGCAACTACATACGTTTTGTTGTTGTCGAAGTTCAAGCCCAGATTTACTCCGAAATCGCCTACTTGTGTTTTTGCCACAACTCCCAGTTTCGCCATGAATTCTTTGGCGTTGCTCACTTTTTCGGCCGATGCAGATGTCACAACCGGAGCCTCGCGGTAATCCAGAGTCAGCATCTGTTTCAAAGCTTCATCATAGTCGCTCTTTCTAATGTTTACCATTGTGGCCTTGGTGCGTGGTGCGTCGGATGGGTTGACGGGAACAAGGTTGATGGAAAAAGTGACAGGTGTTGTTTCGCAGCCTGAGAGAATGGCGTATGTCCCATCTGCAATGGTAGATCCCTTGACGGCACATCCCGGGTACATGATATCTGCTGTCGGGTCAAGCAGAATAGATTCGTCAAATGCTGCGCTCAGCTTATATTTGCGTGTGGTTGTTACCCAGCGTCCAGGAATGCCGTTAAGTTCTTCAAGGTTACCCACTTCGGATTCGCCTTCTTCACCTACGATGATCGGGTCTCCACCCAAGTTTTCTCCTTCACCTGCCGGAATCACGTTTTTGGGTGTTGGGAGGCCTTGGAAATATTTCTGTACATTTTCGGTTCCCTTAATAATTTCCGTTTTGGCAGAATTGTTCTCACTGAATGTCAAATCATCATTGCTACAGGACACTAAGCCCGACATCGCCAGCAATGCAAATGCCGACGACATCCAAATGTTCTTACTTTTCATTTTTGTCATGTTTGATTAATGTATAAAAAATATGTTATATAGTACTCAAAATTCTATTATGCACCAAGGTCTAAATTATAGTTTCCTCTTTTTCGGGGGTCAAAAGTATATAATAAAAATAAAAAACGAAAAGAAAAGGTGAATTTTATTTTTCGCGTTAACAAAATTTTAATAAAAAAAAGAAAGGGTCTGGACTTTCTGAAAAGCAGTTGGGCGGTTCTCATTATGCGGTCATTCGTCCTTTTCCGATGCCGTTATAGCCGATGGATAGAAAACTGGTAAAAGTCTTTGGCTTCATGTTTTATTTCCATGACGGAAGCTGTACCGTCTTTGTCCGTTTCAAGCGACAAGGCCACATGGCCCATTGTCATTCTCAGGTTGATTTCCACGCAAGGATGAAGGAGGTATTTGTCGTTTTCGGCCGATTCTACGATCATCATGTCAATGCCAAATGGGCCTGTATAGCCTCGCTGAAAAGTAGATTCAAAATGTGCCGTGATTTTGTTTCGGACGGTTTCCAGCATGCTTGTAGGGATGTATTTCGACAACATGCCTTCTTTGTATTTCTCGGAAGCAATGACATTGCCTGCATAAGCGCGGTTGATGGTATGAAAAATGGACAGCCCTTTGTACTGAATCGATCCATTGGAATGGGCGAGAAACTCCATGCCAAAATCCAGCACCTTATTATAATAAGGTTCTACCATGATGCCCCCTTGAAGATGAATGATGCGATGAACCCACCCTGTAGTTGACGGTGGCATTTCTCCCTGGATGAGGCGTATTCCTCTTCCGCTGCTGCTCCATGGAGCTTTCAGCACAAAAGGCTGGTGGTTGGGCCGCAGTCTTTTTATTTCTGCCAACGAACAGGCGTGATAACTACTGCCGCAGGTACTGGCACTTATGTCTTTGCGAATATTGATCAACGCTTCAGTGGTGAGACGTCGGTTGGAGAGTTGACGGATGTCGTTCAGTTGCCGTTCGGTTTTGAGCAACTGAGGACATACACCTGCTTCTCGCAGTTCAGTGTTGACCGCCGCGTCCCATCCCCAAGGGATGACCTTGGAAAAAGGATGGTTCTTCAGTTTGCTTTTCATTACAAAACTTACATCCGCACATTTGCTTGCATGCTCTTTTGCCATTGTGCGGGCGTATTCCACATCGTCAACAAGCACGGCATCTCCATCTTTCGCCCACAATGCCGGAATCCAGCCTAAACTTGTTCTGAAATCTTTCACGTTTTTGGAAACTGTAAGATGGTTTCTCCCAAAAGCCAAGGAAATGTCATGTTCGGGATTGAAAATGTGCAAATTCATTCTTTTTTCTTCTGTTTAATCGTCAAACTGTCAAAATATTGATTATTATTGAATGGCGGCAATTGCTATCATTTTGTTGACAAAAGTAGCAATGTTCCTTCATATTATAACCACCAATCCTAAAATTAACTTAAATTTTCGAGTTTTTGCAATGTGGACTTTGCAATTTCGGATAAAACCATTACCTTTGCAACAGGATTTTAGCAATCACCGCATTTTAAGGTAAAAAGGTAATGGAAGATTTCTTTCGCACACATGCTTATCTGGTAGAGCATACCGACGCTCCTGTTCATCGGCTTCTCATGGATGAAATCGACTGGAACGACCGTATGATCGGTGTCAAGGGGCCGAGAGGAGTGGGAAAGACCACGTTCTTGCTTCAGTATGCAAAGGGACATTTCGAGTTGGGCGACCGGAAATGCCTTTATGTGAACATGAACAACTTTTACTTTCAAGGCAGGGGAATCGCTGACTTCGCAGGTGATTTTTATAGAAACGGCGGTAAAGTGCTGCTCATCGACCAGGTGTTTAAAGAACAGTCGTGGAGCCATGAACTGCGCAAATGCTATGATCTCTATCCTGGTTTGAAGACAGTGTTCACGGGATCGAGCGTGATGAGGTTGAAAGAAGAAAATCCCGAATTGAACGGAATCGTGAAAAGCTACGACCTCAGGGGCTTCTCCTTCAGGGAATTTGTCAACCTGAAGACGGGCAACAATTTCCGTTCATATTCTCTGGATGACATTCTGGACCATCATGAGCACATCACCCGCCAAATTCTTCCCTACGTATCGCCCATGTCCTATTTTCAGGATTATCTGCACCACGGTTTCTACCCGTTTTTCCTTGAGAACCGCAATTATTCCGAAAACTTGCTCAAGACCATGAACATGATGACCGAGGTGGATATTTTGCTCATCAAGCAGATAGAATTGAAATATCTGACAAAAATCAAGAAACTGTTCTACCAGTTGGCGGTGAATGAGCCGAAAGCCCCCAATATATCACAATTGGCCTTGGACATTGAAACCAGTAGAGCCACCATCATGAACTACATCAAGTATCTGGCGGATGCCCGGCTCATTAATCTGATATACCCTGTCGGGGAGGAATTTCCCCGAAAGCCTTCCAAGGTGGTGCTTCACAACACCAATCTGATGTATGCAATCTACCCCATAGAAATCAAGCGTCAGGAAGTGATGGAGACATTCTTCATTAATTCCATGTGGAAAGACCACAAAGTGAACCAAGGCGGAAAGGACGGCCATTACATCGTGGACGAAAGCAAGCATTTCAGAATATGCAATGCGGAGAGCGACAACAAGATAAAGAACAATTCCAGCACGATATACGCGCGCTACAACACGGAAGTGGGAAAAGGAAACCAAATTCCGCTGTGGCTGTTGGGATTTCTCTACTAAAATAAACAAACGAAACTTTTCTTGTACGACAAGAACTCATAGCAATCAAAAACATTATCATTTAAAATTATAAACAAAATGGGAAAAGAAAAGAAGTTTATCACCTGTGACGGTAACGAGGCCGCTGCTCATATCAGTTATATGTTTAGCGAAGTGGCTGCCATTTACCCCATTACCCCGTCAACTCCTATGGCGGATCATGTGGACACTTGGTCGGCACAAGGTAGGAAGAACCTGTTTGGGCAGACCGTTACTGTTCAAGAAATGCAATCAGAGGCTGGAGCGGCCGGTGCAATGCACGGTTCTTTGCAGGCCGGTGCATTGACAACAACATTTACGGCATCTCAAGGTCTTCTTTTGATGATTCCTAATATGTATAAAATTGCAGGCGAACTTTTGCCTTGTGTGTTCGACGTGTCGGCTCGTACCATCGCTTCCCACTCTTTGTGCATTTTCGGCGACCATCAAGACGTGATGGCTTGTCGTCAAACCGGTTTCGCCATGTTGTGCGAAGGCTCTGTTCAGGAAGTCATGGACATGACTGCCGTTGCCCATCTGGCTACGTTGAAGACCAATGTCCCTTTTGTGAACTTCTTTGATGGGTTCCGCACCTCACACGAATATCATAAAGTTGAACAGATGGACATGGAGGATATCCGTCCACTGCTTGATCCCGTTGACGTGAAGCGTTTCAGAGACCGTGCACTCACTCCCGAACGTCCTCAAACAAGAGGTACTGCAGAGAATCCGGAAACATTCTTTACACACCGCGAAGCTTCCAACAAATTCTACGACGGAGTGCCTGAAGTAGTAGAAAACTATCTGCAGGAAATTTCCAAGATAACAGGCCGCGAATACCATCTCTTCTCCTACTATGGAGCGGAAGATGCCGACCGCATGATTATCTTGATGGGTTCCGCATCAGAAGCGGCAAGAGAGGCTATCGACTATTTGAACGAGCAGGGACAGAAAGTAGGTATGATCAGCGTTCACCTTTACCGCCCATTCTCTGTGAAACATTTGCTCGCATCTGTTCCCAAGAGTGTGAAGCGTATTGCCGTGCTCGACCGCACCAAAGAACCCGGAGCAGAAGGGGAACCTTTGTATCTTGACGTGAAGAGCGCTTTCTATGATGTGGAAAACCGTCCTCTCATTGTTGGCGGTCGTTATGGGCTGGGATCCAGAGACACCACTCCCGCACAAATCGTTTCCGTGTTCAACAATCTGGCATTGCCCGAGCCCAAGAATCATTTCACCGTCGGTATTGTGGATGACGTTACGTTCACCTCGCTGCCTGTGGTTCCGGAATTGACACTTGGCGGAAAGGGCATGTATCAGGCCAAGTTCTATGGAATGGGTGCCGACGGAACCGTTGGTGCCAACAAGAACTCTGTGAAAATCATTGGCAACAACACCAACAAATATTGCCAGGCCTATTTTTCGTATGACTCCAAGAAATCAGGTGGTTTCACTTGTTCTCATTTGCGTTTTGGCGATGAGCCTATCCGGTCGACCTATCTTGTGACCACCCCCAACTTTGTGGCTTGCCATGTTCAGGCGTACTTGCACATGTATGATGTTACGCGCGGTTTGCAAAAGAACGGCACATTCTTGTTGAACACGATTTTTGAGGGCGACGAATTGGAAAATTTCATTCCCAATAAGGTGAAGCGTTATTTCGCACAAAACAATATTACCGTTTATACCATCAATGCCACTAAAATTGCACAGGAAATAGGACTGGGCAACCGTACCAATACCATTCTTCAAAGTGCATTCTTCCGCATCACCGGTGTTATTCCTGTAGATTTGGCTACCGAGAAAATGAAACTCGCCATCGTGAAGTCTTACGGAAAGAAAGGCCAGGATGTGGTGGACAAGAACTACGCAGCAGTAGATCGTGGCAACGAGTATCACCAGTTTGACATTAAACCCGAGTGGGCAAATCTTCCAGACGATGAGGCAGCGGATGACGACGCACCTGCTTTTGTGAAAGAGTTGGTACGTCCCATCAATGCCCAGGACGGCGATCTGCTCACTGTGAACGCTTTCGTGAAGCACAATACTATTGACGGATCTTGGCAGAACGGAACAGCCGCTTTCGAGAAACGTGGCGTTGAACCGTTTGTCCCCATCTGGAATGCTGACAACTGTATCCAGTGCAACCAGTGTGCTTACGTTTGTCCTCACGCAGCCATTCGCCCGTTTGTCCTCGACGACGAAGAACTGAAAGGATACAAGGGAACTACCATTGAAATGAAAGCTCCCAAGACAATGAAAGGCATGCATTTCGTTATAGAACCATCGGTTATGGACTGTATGGGTTGCGGCAACTGTGCTGATGTTTGTCCTGGCAATCCCAAACAGGGCAAGGCTCTTACCATGATTCCGTTTGTTGGCGACGAGGAAGCAGCTGCACGCTGGGACTATTGTACTCAAGAGGTTACTTCCAAGCAACATCTCGTTGACATAAAGAGCAGTGTGAAAAACTCTCAGTTTGCCCAACCGCTCTTCGAGTTTTCCGGTGCCTGTGCAGGTTGCGGTGAAACGCCCTACGTGAAGCTGATTTCCCAGTTGTATGGCGACCGCGAGATGATTTCCAATGCAACAGGCTGTTCTTCCATCTATTCAGCTTCCATTCCTGCCACTCCCTACACCACCAATGCCAAAGGACAGGGTCCTGCTTTCAACAATTCGCTGTTCGAGGATTTCTGCGAGTTCGGCATGGGTATGGTGCTTGGGAACAAGAAGATGATTGAGCGTCTTGGAATGCTCTTGCAGCAAGCCATCGAAAGCGAGCATGCTCCGGCAGAACTGAAGGCATTGGCACAAGAATGGATCGAGAAGCACAACGATGCAGAAGAAACCAAGCGCATTGCTGCCGAGCTGAAACCGTTGATTGCCAAAGGTGCCGAGGCAGGTTGCCCCATTTGCAAGGAACTGCAGACACTTGAGCACTATCTCATCAAGCGCAGCCAATGGATTATTGGTGGTGACGGTGCTTCTTACGACATTGGCTACGGAGGTCTCGACCACGTGATCGCTTCTGGTGAGAATTTGAACATCCTTGTTCTTGACACCGAGGTTTATTCCAACACAGGAGGCCAGTCGTCCAAGGCCACTCCGCTGGGAGCCATCGCACAGTTTGCAGCCCAAGGAAAGCGCGTTCGCAAGAAAGACCTTGGTTTGATAGCGACAACCTATGGATACGTGTATGTTGCACAAATCGCCATGGGAGCCGATCAGGCTCAGTGCCTGAAAGCCATCCGCGAGGCAGAAGCCTGGGACGGCCCGTCTCTCATCATTGCTTATGCTCCGTGCATCAATCACGGTTTGAAGGCCAAAGGAGGTATGGGCAAGAGCCAGGCAGAAGAGGCCAAGGCCGTTGAATGCGGCTACTGGCACTTATGGCGTTACAATCCCGCGTTGGCAGACGAAGGAAAGAATCCGTTTATTCTTGATTCTAAAGAGCCACAATGGGACAAGTTCAACGACTTCTTGATGGGCGAGGTTCGCTATCTTTCTGTGAAGAAAGCCTACCCCAACGAAGCCGACGAATTGTTTGCCGAGGCAGAACGCATGGCGAAACTGCGCTATAACAATTATGTTCGCCAGACAAAGATGGACTGGAGTGAGGAAAACCAATAAGCAGCCATTGGCACACTCTCTCCATCAGTGGGGGAGCTGAGCCATCTATCCATTATAAATGAAGGGTATGCCGAAGCAAAATCAGGCATACCCTTTTTGTTTGTCATTGAAATTCTTCAGATTCCATGCAGCTTACTGTGCAATGATTGCATTCTCCATTATTTCTTGAACCGTGACATGTCCACCTCTTTGCGCTGCTTCTCTTTGTAACTGCCGAAACGATAAGTGAACGATGCTCCAAACATGCGATAGCAAGAAAAGTTCATGCGCATGTTCTGTCCTTTGAAATCAATAGCGGGGTTGATGCCTGAGGTCTCAAAGAGGTCGTTGCAATACAGACGAAGCACGGCACGCTTGCTCCAGAACTGCCATCTTACACTGAGGTCGAGACCACCGGATGAAGG
>JALFBL010000104.1 GCA_022773395.1 Prevotella sp. | reverse complement strand
CCGCTTTTCTTTATACGGTTGGCGGTAGGCAGACTGCACCCGAACAATTTGGCAATGCCAAGTATTCCGTACACATACTTTCTTTCTGTGTCCGTAACGGGCTGTGGCTGCGCTTCCGTTTGGTTGGAAGCGTACTTGCTTAGAAATATGAACTCTTCGCCTGTCATCTGCCAGACGGGTTTTAATAATAACTCTTGAAGATTTGTCATCGTCCAATCTATTTAGTCGTTAAACAATCAGCCCTGCGCACTGGCTGTTATTTCTGTTCTCGAACGATGCAAAATTAGGTATGGCTGTAAGTGGTAAGGATGTGGATAATACAAATGGGATACTGCGCTATCTCATTAAATATCAGACAATAAAAATACCACTCAAAAATTAATTTGAGTGGTAAAAGTGGTAATTTCGTAGAATGTCAGGTTATATCACGAATTATCCGAATATGCTTTCCATTTCCTTTGCGAATTTCTGGTTGCTGTCACTCGGAAAATCGGAAACAGGTTCTTTGTATTTCGACCTGTAATAGCTCTCGTCAATATCCAACAATTTTAATATTTGGCTTCTCCATTCATCCCTGTATTGCTTGGATAGTTTCTCGCTCATCAGGAATATCAGGTAACACACCCGTATCTTTTCCCTTGCCTTGATTTTTAGTTTATTCTTGCAGGGGTACAGGTTTATATTGGCATAGAAATCCGCTATGGTAATGGCTTCGAACTGTTCCCCGACACAGGTTTCATGAATGGGCGAAAGCTGCTTCATGTCAAAATATTCATGTTGTCCCTCCGGGCTATTCTGTACTTCTTCTTGTTCGTTTTGCTTGACTGGTTCATCCTGCTGTTTTTCTTCCCTATCATTAGGAAGGTACTTTTTTAGGACTTCCATAAAAAGAAGACTTAGGCGGTAAACATTGCCGGAAAGGTTTTCTATATATTGAAAAGCCTCTTTCCTGTCTTGCTTTTGCAGTTCATAAAGTTTATCCAATTCTTTCTTTTCCTTGTCGTATTCAGCCTTGCAGCGTTCATATTCCTTTTCTGCCTGTATTTCTTCTTCGTCCGTATGCTCCCGAAAACCAATGAAATCATATCTGTGGTATGCGTCATTCAAAGGCTCGTGCAACTTGGTGGTAATCTCCAACTGGTCTTTAATTGCAGAATTATGCCTGTCTGCGTAGTGAAAACACACACGCTTTATGACGTCATCATTCAGCGGTTTTGTTTCATAAGCCCGTATATTTTTTTCTATTTCGATTTTCAGACTATTGAGAATCAATGTGTATTGTTCTTTCTGCTTGTCAAGTACCAGTTCAAGGATAGCGGCTTCAAAAGCCTTTGTATCATTGTGCTGCCTGTAAAAGTCGGTGATGAATTTCTGCTTGTCAAAAGAAAAAGCATAATTGGTTACCCAATCATTATATATTCTATTGAGTTCTCCATATTGGGGAATCAGTTTGTTTATTTCTCCTGCCATAGACTTCAATTTTGGGGATTATTGTCCTTGTCAAGGAAAGATGCCAGTTCTTCTTCCACCTCTTCCACACTTGGCAAAGCTGATTTCAAGTTTTCGGGTATAGCCTTGCTCAGTTGATAATCGCTGATGCCTATCGGTTGGTCGTAGCCTGTCAATGCGTATTGTGCTACCACCTCATCTTTTCCTTTGCACAGCAACAGCCCGATAGTCTTGTTGTCATTTTTTCCCCTCAGTTTGTCATCCACCACATTGATGTAGAAATTCAGTTGCCCTGCATACTCCGGTTTGAATGGAGTAGCTTTCAGTTCTACAACAATGTATGCGTGTAGCGGAATAGAATATAGAATCAAGTCGGCAAAGAAATCACTGTTACCTATTTGAAAATGCTTCTGCCGGGCGACAAAGGCAAAACCATTGCCCATTTCCAACAAATAACGGGTAACGTGCTTTACCAGCTGCTCTTCTATGTCCCTTTCGTCTGCCTTTTCTTTCGCTCCAGCCAAATCGAAGATGTACGGGTCTTTCAATAGGTAATTGGCAAGGTCGCTTTGTGGTGCTGGAAGTGTGGCTGTGAAATTGTTTACCTTGTTGTTGTTGATTTGTCTGTTATATAGGTTGTTTTCAATTTGCATTTTCAGCACATTGCTACTCCAGCCCATTTCTACAGCCTGTTTCATATACCAATATCCTATGCCTAACGGTAACGAACCGTTAAGTATGACCATTTGGCTTGCCCAGTTTATTTTGGCAACAGGGGATTTCAGGAAAACTTTTTCTATTTCCCTAATCTCCATCCTGTAAATGGCAGAAACTGTTTTCTCCACATCCTGAATTTGCGCAGGAACTTCCTGCGTAATTTCTAAAGATTGACAATCAGCGGATTGTATTTGCGCAGTAAGTTCCTGCGTAAATTGTCCGTTGTTCAGTTTCAATACTTCATCTGTAACATTCTGTATGCTTGGAACAGACAGCCTTGTGTCTGTATCAATGAAACTTCGTAGCACGTTCAACGGATATGACCGTGCAAATTGGCACATATAAGTAAGGTTACGCTCCGAATAACCTTTCTTTTCGGGGTAATTGAACCGGATAGCCTTTGCCAGTTGCTTGATGATTTTGCTTCCCCAGCCTTGCAAGTTCTGATGATACAGGATATAGTTGCCCATTTTCCAGTAATGGAACAGCATTTGCGCATTGGCTGCGGCAATCAGCCGGACTTGCGCCTGTTCTATTTCCGAACCGACGGCATGAACAAATGCGTCAAAGTCCGTTCTTCCTATATGATATTCTCTGTTATTTTCCATTCTAATGTTTATTGTTGTCGCAAATATAATTCAAATAGCTGATAATCTATGAAACTGATTGATACTTTTATAGTTGGTTAAACTTGTTCATGGCATTTGCCTTAATATCATCCGCTATGTCAATATAGGGTTTCATGGCTTTATAGTCACTGTGCCCCGTCCATTTCATCACGACTTGTGCCGGAATACCGAGAGCCAGCGCATTACAGATGAATGTTCTTCTTCCTGCATGAGTGGTTAACAGTGCGTATTTGGGTGTGACTTCATCTATACGTTCATTCCCTTTATAATAAGTTTCCCGTACAGGTTCGTTGATTTCAGCCAGTTCCCCCAGTTCTTTCAGATAATCATTCATCTTCTGATTGCTGATAACAGGCAGTGCCATGTGGTTTTCAAAATGGACTTCCTTGTATTTTTCGAGTATGGTTTTACTGTGGTCGTTCAGTTCAATTATCAGGCTGTCTGCCGTTTTGACTGTGGTAACTTCGATGTGGTCGGGTTTCACATCGCTTCTTTTCAGATTACGAACATCTGAATATCGCAGGCTTGTGAAGCAACAGAACAGAAAAACATCCCTGACACGTTCCAGATATTGTTTGTCTTTCGGTATCCGATAATCTTTCAGCCTGTTCAATTCGTCCCAAGTCAGGAATATCACCTTTTTAGAGGTGGTTTTCAATTTGGGCTTGAAAGTGTCGTATGCAATATTCTGATGATGCCCTTTCTTGAAGCTCCAGCGCAGAAACCATTTGAGGAATCCCATCTGTTTGCCGATGGTGCTGTTCCTCATATCCTTTTTGTCACGCAGGAAATTTACATACTCGTTCAAGCCGAACTCGTTGAAGTATTCAAAGGTTACATCTTCCTTGAACTCTTTGAGGTGGTTTTTCACTGCTGAGAATTTCTCGTAGGTGGATGCCGTCCAGTTATTCTGATTGCCACACTCCTTTACAAACTCATCGAATACTTCCCAAAAACTTATTTGTGTTTCTTCCTGCTGCTCTTCGCTGGTGTCTTTCATCCGCAGGTTGAACGCATCCTTTAGCTGTTGGGTGGTCGGTATGGTTTCCTGTACCTCAAACTCCTTGAACACGTTTT
>JALFBL010000120.1 GCA_022773395.1 Prevotella sp. | reverse complement strand
GACGAATGCCATCCTTGAAGGCATTAACAATAAAATCAAGGTCATGAAGCGCAGGGCCTATGGATATAGAGACCACGAATACTTCAATCTACTACTGCTCGGATTGCATGACAAAACCAACGCAATTCGGGGATGAACCATTTTTTTGTGGAAAACCACCGATGGGAACTCTTATGGAATGGGCAACGGATGATTCATTGAAAATCTGCTTTGAAAAAGGCTTCTTACAGTGAAACCCTCGCTTTTTAACATTTTGAGCTGTGGGAACGTGCTGGAAGTTGACAATCGACAACACTATAAATTTACTGTAGAAACAAATAATTCATGCATATACTGTTTCCGTTTGTTAAAAAACGGAGGAGAAAAGTACGCAGACTCTTAATATTGGTTATATGGGAAATATTTTCCAGTGAAAAATATTTGTATCACAAACAAATATTGTACATTTGCAAAAGTTTCCAATGGAAACGATAAAGAGAAACAAAGAAGAACGTAAACAACAAAATAGGAAAAAGTATGAAGACCATTCAATTGACAAAAGAAGAGTTCATCAGCAAAGTATTTGACTATCAGAACAATCCATCAGCATGGAAGTTCAAGGGTGATAAACCTGCCATCATTGATTTCTATGCCACATGGTGCGGTCCGTGCAAGGCCACGGCTCCTGTCCTGGAAGATATAGCCAAAGACTATGACGGGAAAATAGATGTGTACAAAGTGGACGTTGACGAGCAACAGGAGCTGGCGACTCTGTTCGGCATCCGGTCGGTTCCCTCGCTTCTGTTCATTCCGCTGAACGGACAGCCGCAAATATCGGCAGGTGCCATGGCATACGATGGTTTTAAAAACGCCATCGAACAGATTTTGTTCAAGGCATGAGCAAATGCACAGGGAGGACAGAACGCCCAAAACCAGCAAAACTACAATCATGAAGCATATTATCATAGGCGGTGTGGCAGGTGGAGCCACGGCAGCCGCAAGAATAAGAAGAGCCGATGAAAAGGCTGAGATCATACTGCTTGAAAAGGGAAAATACATTTCGTATGCTAACTGTGGCCTGCCTTATTATATAGGGGGTACGATTGCGGAAAGAGACAAACTGTTTGTGCAGACGCCCGAATCGTTCGGCCGCAGGTTCAACATTAACGTGAGGGTGGAGAACGAGGCAACGGCCATTGACACAACCCGAAAAAGCGTGACTATCAGGCGCGCCGACGGTACGGAATACAAGGAAAACTACGACAAACTGCTGCTCTCACCGGGAGCATCGCCCGTAAGACCACCCTTAAAAGGCATCGACCTGGAAGGCATTTTCACCCTGCGCGATGTGCAAGACACAGACCGTATCAAGGAGTATATGGAAACGCGCAACGTCAGGAATGCCGTGGTGGTGGGTGGAGGATTCATCGGTCTGGAAATGGCAGAGAATCTTCATGATGCGGGAGCCAAGGTTTCCATCGTGGAAATGGCAGACCAGGTGATGACACCGGTTGACTTCTCCATTGCCTCTTACGTGCACTGCGAACTGATGAACAAGGGCGTTGACCTGTTTCTGGAAAAAGGAGTGGAGCACTTTGAAAAGTCTGGAAACCACCTGAAAGTGGTTCTTGGCAATGGTGAAAGTATTGAAACCGACATGGTTTTGTTGTCGATTGGCGTGCGCCCCAGCACCCAACTGGCAGCCGATGCCGGTATCGAGCTGGGACAGAGGGGCATCAAGGTGAACGATTTTCTGGAGACGTCGGCCAAAGATGTATACGCCGTGGGCGATGCAATCGAGTTCAAGCACCCTATCTACCACCATCCCTGGCTCAATTTTCTGGCCGGCCCCGCCAATCGGCAGGGAAGAATTGTGGCTGACAACATGGTGTTTGGCAACACTACTGCCTATGAGGGAGCCATTGGAACTTCTATTGCCAAGGTGTTCGACATAACGGTGGCCGCCACCGGTCTGCCTGCCAAGCGACTCAAACAGATGAACATTCCTTACAGGAGTTCCACCACCATTTCTGCCTCGCACGCCGGCTATTACCCAGGGGCATTCATGCTGACCACAAAAATTACATTCGACCCCGACACAGGAAAACTCTATGGGGCACAATGTGTGGGACATGATGGGGCAGACAAACGCATAGACCAGCTGGCACTGGTGATTAAAAACGGTGGCACCGTCTATGACCTTATCAAACTGGAACAGGCCTATGCTCCACCGTTTGCATCGGCCAAAGACCCGGTAGCCATTGCGGGCTATACGGCCAGCAACATCGTGAACGGCAACATGCCGGTGATTTACTGGCGCGAGGTACTCGACTTGGACAGGAGCAATGTGATGCTGCTGGATGTGCGCACGCCCGATGAATTTGAATTGGGCACCATCCAGGGGGCTGTCAACATAGAACTAGATGGCTTGCGCGAAAGAATGAACGAGATTCCGAAGGACAAGCGAATTGTGATTTTCTGTCAGGTGGGGCTGAGGGGCTATCTTGCCCAACGCATCCTGATGGGGAACGGATTCAGCGATGTGGTGAACCTCTCGGGTGGATACCGCACCTACACGCTGGCCACACAAAAGATTTCGAACACAGGAAGCATGCATTGTTGCAAGGAAGAAGGGGGGATGGTGCAAACGCCTCTGCTCAAGCAATTAAGAGTGGATGCCTGCGGGCTGCAGTGCCCAGGCCCCATCATGAAGTTGAAAGATGCCATCGACGGCATTCACAGCGGCGAGAGCGTGGAGGTGGTGGCAACGGACGCTGGATTTCCGAGAGACGCACAGGCATGGTGCAACAGTACCGGCAACCGCTTCGTGTCGAAAAAGGACGAGAATGGATTGCACACGGTGGTAATTGAAAAATGTGAGGGAAAAAGACAGGAAACGAACGTGACCGACAGAAACAAAACCTTGATCATGTTCAGCGATGACCTGGATCGCGCGTTGGCCACTTTCGTACTGGCCAACGGGGCGGCAGCCACGGGCAAGAAAGTCTCTATCTTCTTTACATTCTGGGGACTGAATGTCATCAAGAAAGAAAACAAACCAACAGTGAAAAAGGATATTTTCGGGCGTATGTTCTCATGGATGCTTCCGGCAGACTCGCGCAAACTCAAACTCTCGCAAATGAGCATGATGGGCATCGGTGACAGGATGATGAGGTATATCATGCGGAAAAAGAACATCAACTCTTTAGAGGAACTGCGCCAACAAGCGATAAAGAATGGCGTGGAATTCATTGCTTGCCAAATGTCAATGGACATGATGGGGGTGAACAAGGAAGAACTGATTGACGGTGTGACCATTGGGGGTGTTGCCACGTACATGGAACGTGCGGAACAAGCCAACGTAAATTTGTTTATCTAAAAAAAATGATTTCATGAAAATGAAACGGTTGCCATGAATTGAGTGGAAGAGGATGGTTCTCGCAAGCTTGATTGACAATTGTTTCTACAAACAGAACGAGGACATTGAAGAAAATATGGAAAGTAACAAAATATGCAAAATTCGTGACATCTACCGTGCCATCGCCTTGCTGGAAACGCAATTCGAGCAGCAGTTCAACTTGAACATCAACGAATTGATGGCACTGTGCACGCTGAAAGAAAAGGAATCGCTCACTTCGGGGGAAATGGCGGCCGCACTGGGCTTGAGCACATCGAATGCATCGAAAGTGATTTGCTCCATCGAGAAAAAGGAACTGGTGGAGAGGTCGCTCGACAAGGACGACAAACGCCTGATGCACTTCTCTCTAACGGAAAACGGAATGAACAAACTCTCGAAAATCAAATGCGACGAAATTGAATTGCCGCATATTCTGAAGAATATCGTGGAATGAAATGAAAGCGAAGGGGATGAGTATTGAAGAATGAACAATGCCGAGAGGCATGCCAATCCGAAGTTCTGCCAATAAGGTGGAACTGCGGATTGTGTAAAAATGTCTTCAAAAAAAGAGCGTTTTATCGTAAAATTGTAAACGAGTGATAAAACACTCAAGAAACAGGACGAAGCAGCCCGATTTTTCATTGTAATATTTGCAGTTTTCAAGAAAAGCAATTAAATTTGCGGAAAGTTGATGGGCAGACAACGTTTGATGAATTTGAGCGGGTCATGAGAAAAAAGAGAAAAGTGCTGGTTCCCACCCATCGGTGACAAGCAAATTATCATATTAACAAAAAATGAAAGTAACAATGAAAAAAACTATTTTATTATCGTTCTGCATGCTTTTGTCGGTGGCAATGTCGGCAAAAGACATTAAAACTTTGATTGTGAAAACAAATCCCGTGATGCACTGCGAAAACTGTGAAACAAAAATCAAGCACAACTTGCGCAACGAAAAGGGAATCACCGGCATTGAAACAAGCATAAGGGAACAGCAGGTGAAAATTACTTATGACGCAGAAAAGAATACAGCGGAAAATATTATAAGTGCCTTTGGCAAATTCGGCTATCGGGCAACAGATGTGCACGCTGCCGTAAAAGACAAAAAATGCGGTGAAAAACGTGGAACGTGTATGCGCCCAAAGGCTGAAGACAAACAGAGAGCGTGCTGCAAGGACAGGGTTGGTGAAAAGCAGTGCAAGGAAGGAACTACTTGCCAAAAAGAAGGAAAGGGCTGCTGCAAGGAGAACAATGTGTGCACTAAAGACGGAAAGGCTTGCGACAACAAAGGTGCAGCATGCCCGAAAGACGGAAAGAAGTGTGCAAACGACGACAAATCTTGTAGTAAAAAAGGAAC
>JALFBL010000042.1 GCA_022773395.1 Prevotella sp. | reverse complement strand
ACATGGCGATGGTCGCATCTTTTTGGATGCTTTTCTGTGGAATGGGAGAGAAAAGCGATTTGATGTTGGCGGAAGTTCTTATTTGCGGTCTTCGATGTTGTCGCCTTCGGTAGGTGCCATTTCTTCCTCGAAGTCGGTGATGCCGTTCTTGACAAGAATGTTGTACCACTGGAACAATTTGCGAATGTCGCTGTCGTGCACTCTGTCGCGGTCGAAGCCGGGGAGAATCTCTGCAAAATAGTTGCGCAGTTCCTCGCTTGGGCACTTCTTGAAGTTCAGGGAGATTTCTTTCGTACCTTCTTTGTCGCGGATAGAAGCGAGAACTGTCATCAGCGGAACGTCCTCTTCATCGGTATAGATGGCGATGTCTGCCAGCGATGTCACCCTGTCGGTGGCGAAAGCCGGTAGTTTCTTGTGGGTTTCGTCAACCGTTTCCACAATCAGGTTCATTTTTCCTCTTGACACGAGTTTGTATAGACCGGGCTTGCCCGCAATTGATAAAATCGTTTGTTTCATTGTTGTTAATGCTTATAGATTGTATGAATGATTTGATTAATTTGTTCGTCTAAATTCTGGTGGTAATCGTTCACGATTTCAAAATCGCTCCTTTCCACCACTTTTTCCTGCGGCATTTGGCTGCCAATCCATTCCATGGCCCTTTCCCGGGCAATGCTGTCGCGCTGCATGATGCGCTCCAATCTTGTTTCCAAGGAGGCTGTTACGCATACGATGTGGTCGAAGGCAATGCGCCGATGGAATCCGCTGTCGAACAGGATGGCGCTTTCCAGCCACTCCAATCCCGTTTGTAGAAAGTCGTTGGCAACCGCAGGGTGTACGATGTTGTTGACGGCTTGCTTGTTTTCTTCCGACAATAGCAGGAAAGAAGCCAGCACAGCCTTGTTGAGGCGATTTTCGGCATATACGTCTTTCCCCACAAGAGACGTCAGTTGGCGGCGGATGTCCCATGAACTGTCCATCAGCCGTTTGGCCTCTCTGTCGCAGTCGTAAACGTCGATACCCCTGTTGCTCAGCAAATGGCACACAAAACTTTTGCCGCTACCTATGCCTCCGGTGATTGCTATTTTCATTGTTCTTCTATCAGGTAATCCACTTGCTCCGGCTGCGGGCGGGCGTTTCGTACACCTTGCGGTGCGGCTTCCAGCCGCAGTTTGCATTTGTCGGAAGGCTCTCCGGCCAGATCAAAATAATCGGCAACCACCTTGAAATTTTCCGCCCTCATCGCTCTGAATGAACTGGCTCCTGTGGTAAATACCACTTTGACGCGTGGCGGAAATGTCCTGAGCACTTTCCCGGGAGGCATGTTGATGGCCGTAACGGGCACTTCAACGCTTTCTTCTGTAAGAATGTCGGGATAAAAAGAAACCTTTACTTTGGATGGAACGAATTTGACGCCAGGTATCTTTTTCAGGTTCACTGTCTCCACAACAGTGTCGCTCAGGTTGTGTATCAATATCTTTTCGGTGAAAATCTGACGGATGCTGTCAAGTTTCTCCCTGCTGGCATAAACGTAAACCTGCTCGGGCTCGAATTTGACTTTGGCTAAATAATAACTTTTTCCGGGAATCACTTTCCCGTCCAAGGCCACACTTATCATTTTTCTTTCACCATAATTGTAGGTGAAAGAAAAGTGGTCGGGCTTCATGCCGACGATTCTCGACGAATTGAAAAGCATTTGGTAAATCAGTTTTTGCAAGTCACCGCTTTGGGCAATGCCTTTCCCGTTTCCCTTATTATATATATTATAAGGTATGTTGACGGTTTTTATATGGTCACCGTACAGATAGGCCCAAAGAAAATATCCACGGTCGCGAATCGTCACGCGCAGCGTATCGTCCGGATTGCTGGTGACAACCACTTTGTTGGGAACTCCGTCCAGATGAACGGGAATCATAATTTCTCGCTCGTATGTTTCATTCAGGGTCATCAACAGCCAGAATGCTCCGCTCAGACAGAGAAAGAACAAAAAAATCAGGAACTCTTTGTTGATTAAACCAAAGAAAAGAGTCCTGACAAGACGATAGAGGGTTGACGGCTTTTCGCTCCTCATTGATTATTTGGTCTGTGTGTTCTGCATTGCCGAAGCATCGGCAAACACATAGCCGCGGTCAACCCTTATGACCACACCTTTGGCAATCTCTACATCCACGCTATTGGTTGTCAGATCGATGCGGCGAACCGTTCCGTGAATGCCTCCTCCGGTTATCACATGAGTGCCATCTGAAAGTGAGTTCTGGAAATTTCGGATTTCTTTTTGTTTCTTCTGCTGCGGGCGAATCATGAAGAACCACATGATGGCAAAGATGGCTACCATCATCAATATCATGGTCATGCCTCCGCCTTGACCGGCAGCCTGGGCTGCGAGAAATGTTGTTGTCATTGTTTGTTGCTTTTTTTATTTTGTTGTTAATGGGTTGCTGCTGTGGTGCCCGCCACGGGCTTGTGTCATTGGGCGTCGTCGTGATGCACGAATTTCATCCGCCCTTGCTCCGAACGGTCGGCAAGAGGCTTCAACAGTTTGTTGGTATCTACGAGATAGCGTGCAATGGCATCCAGCATTCCGTTGATATAGCCTGCGCTTTTGGGAGTGCTGTAGGCCTTGGCCAAGTCGAGGTATTCGTTGATGGTGACGTTGACGGGAATGGCCGGGAAGGTGAGCATCTCGGCAATGGCAATTTGCATGATGACCACATCCATGTAGGCCAGTCGCGAAAAGTCCCAGTTGCGCGAGGCGTCGCTCATGTAGCGCTGGTATTGGTCGGCATTGAGAATGGTGGCGCGAAACAGTTTCCGGGCGAAGTCTTTGTCTTCTTCGTCTTTGTATTCGGGCAAAAGTTCCTGACTTCTCTTTGTGCCGGGTTCGAACCGCTTGATGGTTTTGAGCACAAAGGTATCGACAATGTTTTTGTCGTCGTTCCAATACAGGCTCCTCTCTTCCAGCATCTGGTCGAGGTCTTCGTTCTCCATAATCAGTGCCTTGTACAGGCGTCTCCACAGTTCGCGGTCTTCCTCGTAAGAATCGTCACCGCTTTCCATATATTCTTTATAGATGGTGCATTGCTCTATTTGGTTGCAGAGCTTGCGTACAAGTTCCACCTCATCGGTCCAAATCTGTTTCTGGCTGTCGATAAATTCGTTGAGCATCTTGTTCTCTTCCAGTTGGATGGCAAACTTGTTGAACGAGAACTTTTCTGACGGCATGGGTGTCCCCTCGCGCTTGGCACGGGCGGACAATATGTCAATGCGGCGGCGTGCTTCTTTGCTGATGGCCACAATGAGCGCCAGTAAGTGATTGTATAAATGATAAGACTTGGATAAACTGAAAAGTAACTCTTTTTCAGCGTTGTCGATATTTCTGTTGCCGTTTTGATAGTATGCGTAGATTAATTGAACTATCTTTATCCGGATTAATTCTCTGTTAATCATTGTTGTGCTTATTCTGCGTTTCCTGTGAAATATTACACTGCAAAAGTAAATAAAATATAGTTGACTTGCAAATAAAGGGATGATTTTCTGCTTTTTTTGGCGCATTTGTTTGCCGTTCGGGGAAAATTCAATAACTTTGCATCGCTTTTTTCAAAGCATACAATCCGTGTGATGGTGAATTAAGCGGTATTTTAATAATTAACAATCTTAATTTAGAGTAACACTTTATGAAAGAAATCGAAGTAGTAGGACAAAGGAGAAGCGATACTGGAAAAAAGGCTTCCAAGTTGTTGAGAAAAGAAGGCATGGTTCCTTGTAACCTCTATGGTGAGGCAAAGGGTGAGAACAACCTTCCCGTAGCGCAGTCGTTTGTTTCCCCAATGGCTGAATTGCGCAAGATTATTTACACGCCTCATGTATATATTGTCAATTTGGTCATTGATGGCGAAAAACATACTGCCATTATTAAGGAATTGCAGTTCCATCCCGTGACAGACGCTCTTTTGCACATAGATTTTTATGAAATCAACGAAGAGAAACCCATCACGATCGGTATTCCCGTTAAGCTCAACGGTTTGGCACAGGGTGTACGCGACGGTGGACGCATGAACTTGTCTATCCGCAAGATCAATGTTACGGCAAAATACAAGAGCATTCCTGAAACGCTCGACATTGACGTGACCAAGTTGGGTATCGGCAAGAGCATCAAGGTTGGCGATCTTCATTTCGATGGCTTGGAAATGGCAACCGGCAAGGAAGTTGTCGTCTGCTCTATCAAGGCTACTCGCAAGAGTGCAACTTCTTCAAGCGTTTCTGCTGAAGACGAGAATGCCGGATAATCTGTCGGATCACCTGTTCAAGCAGAAGGAGGTTATTTGAATGGACAAGTATCTGATTGTGGGCTTGGGCAATCCCGGTGAGGAATATGCAAACACCCGCCACAACACAGGATATATGGTATTGGACGCTTTTGCTAAGGCGTCCAATATTGTTTTTGAAGACAAACGTTACGGATTTGTTGCGGAAACTTCTTTGAAAGGAAAGAAGATTTTTCTGCTGAAACCGACTACGTTTATGAATTTGAGCGGAAATGCCGTGCGGTATTGGTTGCAGAAAGAGAACATTCAACAGGAAAAGATGCTGGTGGTTGTCGATGATCTTTCTCTGCCTTTGGGGGCGTTCCGCCTTAAGGCAAATGGCAGCAACGGGGGGCACAACGGATTGGGTCACATCCAGCAGCTCATCGGACAGCAATATCCCAGACTGCGCATGGGAATCGGCAACGACTTTTCCAGAGGACAACAAGTGGACTGGGTGCTGGGACGCTATGATGAAGAGGACATGCAGACGCTGCAGCCTGCAATCGGCACTTCCGTGGAAATCATCAGGAGTTTCGTGCTGGCCGGCATCGGCGTTACGATGAACCAGTTTAATAAAAAAGGAAAGAAATAAATGGACAGCACGTCGAGATTGGACAAGTGGTTGTGGGCTGCCCGCATCTTCAAGACGCGCAGCATTGCGGCTGATGCCTGTAAAAACGGGCGTGTGACGATTGGCGGAGCCAATGCCAAGCCCAGTCGGCCGTTGAAAGAAGGTGAGGTGGTGAGTGTGAAGAAGCCGCCCGTTACCTATTCGTTCAAAGTGCTGAAGTGTATAGAACGCCGTGTGGGTGCTAAGCTGATTCCGGAAATCTACGAGAACGTGACAGATCCCAAACAGTATGAATTGCTGGAAATGAGCCGCATAAGCGGATTCGTTGACAGGGCAAGAGGTACGGGACGGCCAACGAAAAAGGAAAGGCGTGCGCTGGATTCGTTCGTCGAACCGATGGTCTTCGGCTTGGACGATGAGTACGAAGGTGATCTGGACGATGAGTTCAATTTCGATATTTAAAGTTTCTTTATTTGAAAACATTTGGGCGGAGAAGATGAACAACTCTTGTCCCGTCCTTTTAAAAGAGTATAAATCCATCATCCTATGGCAACAACAAATGTAGCGGTATTCGTGTCGGGCAGTGGAAGTAACTGCGAGAACATCATCAGATATTTTGCAGATTCTGAAAAGGTGAACGTCTCGTTGGTGGTGAGTAACAGGGATGAGGCCTATGCCTTGGTTCGTGCCAGAAATTTAGGTGTACCCACTGCGGTTCTGCCCAAAGCGGCGTTGAACGATGAAGAAACGTTGATGGGAGTGTTGCGAGAGCACAAAATCCATTTTGTTGTGCTGGCAGGATTCCTGCTCATGGTGCCCTCTTTTCTTATCAAGGCATTTCCTCGGCGCATCATCAACCTGCATCCCGCCTTGCTTCCGAAATTTGGAGGAAAGGGAATGTGGGGGCATCATGTACACGAGGCGGTAAAGGCTGCAGGGGAAAAGGAAACGGGAATGACTGTGCACTATGTGAGCGAAGTATGCGATGAGGGAGAGATCATCGCTCAATTCAGCACGCCACTTGCACCGGATGATACACCCGATGACATTGCCGCCAAGGAGCATGTACTTGAAATGGAATTTTTTCCGAAAGTGATAGAGACGGTCATCAACGGTTTGTGATGGAAAATTGTTGAAAAAAAGAGGCCATTGCCCGTGAATGCACGTTTGCAACAGCCTCTTTGGTATGTTATCCTGAAGCATGTCTGGCAGCTGTAGGGACGGCTTTCTTAATGAGGTCTTCCGCCAAAACCGCCGGGACGGCCGCCGAATCCTACTCTGTTGCCAAATCCTTGTCTGCCGTTTCCGAACATCTTGCTGCGCGCTTCTTTTCCGCCAAACAGGTTCAGGCGGTAGGATACGCTCAACATGGCATAACTGTTAATGCTATTGTATTCGGTGTCGCTGCGCTGCATGGCATTGATGGATCGGCTGTAATTGCTTTGGTTGTGCAGAATGTCATAGAATTGAAGTGAAACCGTGAGAGGTTTTCCCTTGAGAAAGCCTTGGGAAATCTGAGCATTCCAAATCAGCTCGTTGGTGTTCATTGAATTGTCGTTGTATCCACGACGGCTTTGGTTGTGTAAATCGGTTGATATGCTTGTTCCCCAGGGTGCAAATATGTTCACGCTTCCACCGTAAGAGAATTGCCACGTGTCGAGATTGTTTTGGCTTTGCAGCAAATTGCGGGTGTGCATGTAATTGATGGAGCCGTCGAGAGATATTTCCAGCCAGTCTTTTCTAAAACTGCCTTGCAGTCGTTCCATTACGTTGGTCGTTTTTGTCGTATTTTTTTGGGAGTCTGTATTTTTGATACTCAAATATCCTACGTAATTATTGTAATTCACCGTGGTAAATGTGTTCACGCTCCAAATGCCTGCGCTGTCGATGGGGGTATTGAACATGAAGCCCACATGGGCATCCCAATTGCCATTGATGTTTTCTGGACGCGTGATGCGACCACCGGTCTTGTCGTCATAAGTCACCATGTTTGATATGGAATTGCGTGTGTTGCTGTAGTTGGCGAACGCCATGACGGCTTTCTGGGTTTTCTGCCGGTACGTATTGAAGAACAGTCGGAACTGGTTAGTGAACGATGGCTTCAGTCCGGGGTTACCTTTCGTGATGTTGAGTGGGTCGCTGTCATCGGTAATGTCAAGCAGGTTGCCCATTGATGGCTGTGATGTTGAACCGCGATAGACAAGGCGTAGTTGGGTCATGTCGTTGGGGCGATACCGAAAATCAAGCGTAGGTGTGAAGTTTGTCACCGTTCGTGTGGTATCGGTATGAATCCCTTGGTAGTTCTGCACGAAGTTGGTTTTTTGCGGTTGGAGCATCACCCCCGCATTCAGTTGGTATTTTTGTCTGACGAATCTCAACATGAGGTTCAATTCGTGGATGTAGTTCTTGTATTCTGAGAAACGGCTCAGGTCGTTGTCGAGATAAGATGAAAGGGGATTTCTAAGCATTGACAGATAGTTGTCCCATCCTCTGTATTCTTGTTGTACCCCACTGAATGGATTGCCGGCGATGTTGCTGAAATCGAAGGTGGAGCGGTCACTCTTGCTGTAGTTGTATTGGAACTGATAACCGAACTGCAAATAGGTGCGGTCAAAAATGGGCTCGCTATAGGTTGCCTGTACCGAGTAGTTCCAGTTCTTGGACGGGATAAGACTGTATCTGTTCGTATAGTAAGTAGAATCTTGTCCCGTTGCTGTTCTCATTTGGTATAGCACAACTTCAGAGGTGGAGAGGCTCTTGTTGTCGTTGTCTCCATAGCCAATCTCACCGAGCAAGGTGATGTTTCGGCCGTTGTTGCTTAGCTTGCGGTTGATTTGCAACATGGCATTGGCCGAAATGTTGTCGCTGTAACTGATGGAACCGTTGCGGCGTGAGTTCACCGTCAAACTGTCTGCCGCCAATTGCTCGATGGATGCTGTTGCCAACGGGTCGGTTACATACAGGTAGGGGTCTGTATTATAGGATGCGGAAAGGCTTGTGTTGTTTCCGTCTGTTTTTGAAATGCTGAATTTGGGGCGGAACAGGATGTTGGTCATCGTGTCTGGTTTCCATTCTAAACGCAGTCTTGCATTCCATTCGTCAGACCGTGAATAGTTCTGGTTCAGGCTGTTGGCAAACGACCCTGCGCTGCTTACGAAATTCTCGCTTGCCTGATGGGTGCGCACATCTCCGTCACGGTGATTCCAACGCACGCTGGCATCCATCTCCAATTTCTTGCTGTCGTTGTAGTTGAAATTCACACCAGCCATCTTGCCGGCGTTCAATCCTTGGCGGCCTCCCCACCAGCCACCGCCGCCACCTCCGGGAAATCCGCGGTCGCTGGTGTTGTTGAAATTGGCAAAGCCCATGATGCGGTATTTGTCATAGAATGATGAGAACATCATGCGGTCGGAATATCGTTTTTCTGTTCCTGTGCTCAAGTCAATGTTGGCGAACGTGCCTTTGTTCATTCCGGGCTTCATCCCGAAATCCAAAACGGTTTCTTCGTTCCCGTCCTCAATGCCTGTCACGCGTGCCAAATCACTTTTCTGGTCATACGCTTTGATATTGTTGATAATGGATGTCGGCAGGTTTTTTATGGCGGTTTTCGTGTCGCCAGTCATGAACTCTTTACCGTCGATGAGAATTTTTTTCACTTCTTTGCCATTGATGGTGATTTTTCCATCGTCATCCACCTGTGCTCCCGGAAGTTTCTTTACAAGTTCTTCTGCCACGCTCCCCTCGGGTGTGCGGTAGGCAGCTGCATTATACACAAAGGTGTCTTTCTTCACAGTCACCTTTGCGGCTTGTGCCGTTACCAAAGTTTCTTTCAGCATAATGGCATCGGGGGAGAAGGTGAGGTTGCCCAGATTCACGCCTTTTCCGTTAGCGATGGTCACATCTTCTGTCAACGGAATATAGCCGATACTGGTAATCTTGATGATGTATTTTCCGTTGGCAGGGGCCTTTACCGAGAAATCACCCGATTCGTTGGTCAGAACACCAGCCACGAATGTACTGTCTTGTTTTAGCAATTGAACAGTTGCCTGTATCACTGCTTCTTTCGTTTCCTTGTCTGAAATGTGTCCCGAAATCTGCCTTTCTTGAGCGCAAATGATTGCTGAAGTCATCATCAGCAATAGAATCATTAATGTTTTTTTCATTGTTCTCTTTATTATTATGCAGTTTTGACGTGTCACGTAAAATTTAGTTTAATGAGATATTCGTTAAAATCTCATTGTTTTTTGTTTTTTTTCATTCTTTGCATTACTTTTGCAAAACAAGCATTCAATAAACATTACGGCACATGGAACAAAAAATAATCATTGTCAAGCATTTGCAACGTGAATTGGCCATAGCATTGTCCGAGTGTGGGCACGATCGCATTTTTGTACTTGCCGACCGGCATACTGCTGCCGCCTGTTGGAAATTGCTAAGCGGGTTCCTGTGTTTGAAAAATGCCAAACTCATTACGGTTGATGCAGGAGATGTACACAAGGACATTTGTTCTGTGGCGCGCGTGTGGACGGAACTGAGTGAAAACGGGGCTTCCCGCCATTCGTGTCTGATCAATCTCGGTGGTGGAATGATAACCGATCTGGGAGGTTTCGCTGCCTCAACATTTAAGAGAGGTATTGATTTCATTAATATCCCTACCACACTTTTGGCAATGGTGGATGCTGCCGTAGGAGGAAAGACAGGCATCAACCTCAACGGACTGAAAAACGAGGTGGGCGTGTTCAATAGCGGTCGATTTGTTTTGCTTGATACCAGCTTTCTCAAATCATTGGACGAGGACAATCTTTTGTCGGGTTATGCGGAAATGTTGAAACACGGCTTGCTCAGTAATGAACAGACGTGGTCGAACTTGTTGAATTTCGATTTACAAAATCCCGATTTTAGGCAGCTGCAGCAGATGGTGGCAGAAAGCGTGAAAATAAAGGAACGCATCGTGAAAGCCGATCCTACTGAACAGGGCATCAGGAAATCCCTGAATTTGGGACATACCTTTGGGCATGCTTTCGAGTCCTTCGCCATGACTTCCGGTTCTCCGGTGCTTCACGGGCATGCCGTGGCTCTTGGATTGATTTGCGAATTGCACATGAGTTCTGTCAAGGTAGGATTCCCCGTAGAAAAAATGCGCCAGACTGTTGCTTTCATTCGCGAAAATTATTTTCCATTGTCTATTACCTGTGATGCATATCCCCACCTTATAGAATTGATGAAACACGATAAAAAGAACATGAGCAGCATCATCAATTTCACATTGATCAGTGATGTGGGAAAGGTAATGGTCAATCAAACAGCCACCGAAGAAGAAATAAAAGAGGCACTTGATTTCTATCGGGAAGGGTAGCCCGATTCTTTTTAAATTCTTTCCAAACAATATCGCGGTGGTTTTTAAAGTAAATGCAATGAAAAGCAATTGTCGCTTTCAACAAATACAAGAAAACTTTTCGAAGATACAAGGAAGTTTTCCGATTAAAGGGGTAGGGAAAGCCTACCCTTTATTTGTATATAGGTAAAAGATTTCTGGGAGTTGACAATGGAATTAATAGATAAAAAACGGTTTGAACAACTGTTTGTACACCAATATCCACGGCTGTTGCAATTGGCAAAGGTGCTGATTCGCAACGATGAAGAGTCCAAGGATGTGGTGAGTGACCTGTTTGCCCAAATAGGAGCGGGTAAAGTGCAGCTGCCTGATAACAACGTGGAAAGGTATTTGGCAACAGCTGTGCGCAACCGTTGTATCAACTGGCTGAAAAAGATGCATATGAGAAACAGGGTGGAACAACTGCTCTTGATAGAATACAAGGTACAGTCGCTCTCTTCTTTTACTGAAGAAGAACGAAAGTGGAAACATGTGTTGAGTCTCGTTGGCAGCCACCTTACTGTGCAGACCGCCCGTGTGTTTCGCCTGCGATATCAGGAGCACAAGAAGTACGGTGAAATATCCAAAATATTGGGAATCAATGAGGCTGCCGTGTATAAACATATTGCACAAGCCATTAAAAAACTCAGTGAACAACTAAAGACCGAAGAAGATGAATGCGGATGAGAAAATGAAACTTTTTCTGGATATGACAGACCATCCGGAAAAATATAGTGATGAGGAACTGCAAAGACTGGTCATTGACGAGGACATGAGAGAATGGTATGAGGTTCTGAACATTGCCACCGATGCCTTCGTGTCGGAAACCTATACGGTTCCAGATGAAAAGGAGATGAGAGAAATGTTGCGGGAAATTGAGAATTCTGCAAAGGGAAAATATGGCGGAAGATTGAAGGTTGCCGCTGTCATAGCAGGAATCATTATGTTTGGTGGCATTGCTTTTGCTTCTTTCACATGGATAAAAAGTGAGAAACAACCTTCCAAGAGAATGGAAGTTGCGGCGGTGAACACCGTAGAGAAACATTCTGCTGAAAGAAAAGCGTCTTCATCAGTACGAACTTTCGACAATATTCCGCTCGACAGTGTCTTGTCGGTGGTGGCTGCCCATTACAGTCTCCGTGTGGAATATAAAGAGGATTTGTTGCGTCGGCTGAGGTTTCATGTAGATTGGTATCCAGAAAGGGACATCCATGATTTTGTCGAAGTGCTTAATCAGTTTGACGGTATTCATATCAGGTGCGAAGGCAATGTGTTGATGGTTGAGCCGTTGGCAGAGGAGGGTCAGGAATGAAACGAGTCTTTATGTTCTGTCTGCTGTTGATGGTGGTTTTCGGGGCGGGAGCACAGCGTGTGTCCCATACGTTCAAGAACGAGTCGTTGTCAAAAATTCTTTCCGTTCTTGGCAAAGAGTCGCAAGCCTATCAGATTTCTTTCCTTTACGACAAACTGGAAGATTGCAAGGTGACAGTAAGTTTCCGTAACCTCACCATTCCCGAGGCCATTAATCGTGTGACTGAGTTCCAACCTGTGAAAGTGAAGCAAAAAAAGAATATCATTACCGTTCAGTATCGGAAGAAAAGCAGGGAGAAAATATCGCTCCATGGAAAGGTGTTTGACAGCAGAACCCACAAGATGCTGCCCGGTGCCACAGTGCAGTTGTTGGCAACTGACAGCACAGTGCTCTCTGTAACCGAAGCGAGCCGTTTTTGGATGGATGGCGGTGAGCAGGGATATACGTCCGATTTCTATTTCGACGTGTTGCGCCATCCCCGTTCCTATCTATTCAAGGTGAGTTATGTGGGATATTGCACCGTCTATATTCCTTATACCCTCAACAATCTGAGTGGCAGAAAATTCTTGTACGATTTGCCCCCGTTCTATCTGAAAGAGGAGCGCAACACACTGAAAGAAGTGTCGGTGGTAGCAAGTAAAGTGAAGTTTTACCACAAGGGTGATACTGTGGTCTATAATGCCGATGCCTTCCAGTTGGCAGAGGGATCTATGCTCGATGCACTGATCAGGCAGTTGCCTGGGGCAGAACTGAAGGAAGACGGGCGAATCTACCTGAACGGGAGGTTTGTGGAAACTCTGCTGCTGAATGGCAAGGATTTTTTCAAAGGTAACAATGCCGTGATGTTAGAAAACTTGCCGTCATATACGGTGAAAGACATTCAGGTGTATGACAAGCGTAGCGACAATGCCCATTTTCTGAACATCGACAATGACCGTGGCAAGCAATTTGTGATGGATGTGCGCTTGAAACGGCAATATGCCGTTGGTTGGCTTGCCAACATTGAAGGTGGAATGGGTACTGGTAACCGCTATTTGGGACGTTTGTTTGCCTTGCGCTTTACTGACCATTCGCAAGTTGGAGTGTATGGCAACGCGAACAATCTGAACGACACCCGTAAGCCTGGGCAGAACACTTTGTGGACACCATCGGAAATGAAAGAAGGAAGGCTGCAGGAACAGATGGCAGGCATAGACTATAACGTGGAAGCCCGCGATACTAAATGGAAACTGAATGGCAATGCACAGGTGGCATATACGGGACTGGATGTGCAGTCGAACATCTTGCGCACCAATTTCCTCGCATCTGGCAACACATACGACCGTATGAAGAATATGCGAACAGACCATTCGTGGTCTATTCAAACCAACCACCACTACTATCAGGAGTTCAGTGATTTCAATATCGACTTGCGCCCCTCGTTCAGTTACCGTCGTTTCGATAACCGGCAGGATTACGGTGCAACCACAATGAGGGATACGCTGCTCAACACCTATTTGAACGAGGCCATGAGCAGGGGGCATCAACTGGAAGCATCGCTGTATGGCTCATCATCCATCAAAATAAAAGATACCAACGACCATATTGAACTGGAGGCATCGGCAAATTATGGTGACAATGAGCAGCAACGGCTCAACCGCTATGATTTGAGCTACGGACAGCACCATTACGGCAGAACATGCTCAAACCAGTATTTCAAGAATCATCCCAATCGCTGCGTCAAGGCTGAAGGAACAGCCCTCTATTGGAGAAACCTTGCGCATGGAACGTCGTTGCAGACATCCTATACTTTCAACTATCGGAAAGAAAATAAAAAGCAGGCACTTTACCTGCTCGACAGGCTCGATACGGCACGCTGCAAGTCGCTGTCGGATTTGCCTTCAGTCACAGACTATGAAAGAGTGATGGATCAAGGCAACAGTCATGATTCCCGTCTCATGGAGACAAGGCACACTTTGCAGCCCATGTTCCTGTGGAATACTAAGTTGGGAAAGGGACATGTCAATATGCAGTTGTTTTTTCCAACGTTCTATCAGCATCAACGGCTTCATTATCAGCGTGGAAGCATGGATACGATATTGGTGCGCAACGATTTCCTGTTCAGCAACGGCAACAGTTATCTGCAATGGGACAGTGACGATGAAAAGACAAAAATTTTTGCCATGTACCGTTTTGAACCCCACACGCCCAGCCTGTTATATGGGGTGAATATCCATGATGACACCGATCCGCTGAACATTCAGGAGGGAAATGGAAATTTGAAAACGGCTTGGAGTCATGAAGTCTTGGTTTCGTATGTCTGCAATAACAGTGCCAAGCAAATGTTTCAGGGTGTTGAGTTCAATTTCAAGTCCAGGCACAACCATATTGCCATGGGCTGTCTCTACAACGATGCAACAGGCGTGAGAACATATCGCCCTTATAATGTGAATGGTAACTGGAAGGGACAGTTGACTTACGGTATATCCGTGCCTTTAGGCAAAATGAAACATCTGGCGCTTTCCTCCATGTCTTCAGTGGCGTATGCCAACAGTGTGGACATGATGGCGACAGCCACAGAAGAGACGGCGGTGCCTGTTCTCAGCACTGTACATCATTTCAGTGTGTCGGGCGATTTAAGACTCAGTTACGAGTGGAAGGACAACAAGATTTCGCTTTTCTGTAAACCCGAGTGGCAGCATTTTGACAGCAGGCACAGCAACTTCACCTCCATTCGTGCCACAAAGATGAATTATGGTGCAACAGCCTTGGTCAAATTGCCTTGGCAATTAGAACTGTCCACCGATTTCACCGTGTTCAGTCGTCGTGGATACACCGACAGCCAACTGAATACTGACGACCTGATTTGGAACGCTCGTTTGTCACGCACCTTCTTCAAAGGACATATCGTTGCCATGCTCGACACCTACGACATGCTTGGTGAATTGAGTAACATTTCTCGCGTCATCAATGCTCAAGGACGAACCGAAACCTATACCAATGTGCCACCCCGCTATGCGATGTTTCATCTTGCCTACCGCTTCAACTCAAGACCCAAAGCGAGGAAATAAGCATGGATTCCGGATAAATGAAATGGCGTGTATCGGTAGAGTTCAGTCGGTACACGCCATTGCTTTAAAATGAATGTCTGTAGAAAACAGATCAGAAACTGTCGTCAAATTGGTCTTTCATACTCATTGTAACAACCTTGGCCTTTCCGCTGACGAACCAACCGTTTTTCTTTGTTTCGCGGAGTTCTACGAAACGCATAATCGGATTTTCAAAGCCCATGTCTGGCTTTTGGGTAGCATCGGGGTTGGGAAACAGGCAGATTTTTGCCATGTTCATGCCTCCCCACTGACCCACGGGAGACAAAGGAGAAGTAGGATGCCATCCTACACGCACCTTGAACGGACCTTTGTCGTAGCCTGTTCCGTTGGGTTTGTACTGGTTGCCGGGAGTAGCACCTTTGAAATAGCCGAACAAAGAGTTGTATTTCCATGCGCCTGCGCCATCTTTAGTGACAAGTCCAGCAATGCATACATCCTGAAAGTCCATATTGGATATGCCGATGGTGTTCAGTTGCGAGTAGTGTGTTCCAAACAGATAGTTGATCATGTCCCGGCAGTCTTGGCTACAGTCCAGAATGCGGGGCCATACGGCCACCAGGCAGGCAGCCACGAAAAGTGGGTTTCCCGTGCCCGCAAGTTTTCCATTTGGCTCAATGAGTGTCTTCAGTTCTGCTACGTTACGGGGCAGGCGGTTGAAAGTGAACTCTGCCACTTTGTAGGTTTTACCGTCACCGGGAAATTTGTATTTGTGTGTGGTGGTAGAGTCGCAGGTGATTTTTTCCACGGGAATGGAGTAGGCCGTGATTTTCTTGATTTTATCTACCAAATAAGGATATTTGGCCACCACGCCTCCCTGGGCTTTTCTGCCGTTTTCAATGTAAAAGCCGGAAGTTTTTGTTGCGTTGTTGGTCGTTGTCCGGAAACTCATGGGTACACCTTGAAAGTCCAGGTATTCGTGTGCAGGATTGCAAAAAGTGTAGTCGTCTTTCATCGTAGCGGCAACACTGTTGTTGCTCTGTCCCTGCGGAATCTTGTCGCCAGTGATGGGTACGGTGAACTCCACGCGGAAATATGGCTGTGTGGCCTGTGCGAATGTCGTCAAGGCAAAGGCCGTCATAACGATGGTTGTAAATAGTTTTTTCATAATTCTTTGTTTAATTGGTGTTGTTGTTCTTTTTGTGTCAATTACTTCTTTGTGAATTTCAAGGCCTTGTTGCCAACTTTTACAATATAGACACCTTGAGGCAGATGAGCCACTTGGACTGTGACTGTGCCGTCAACTACAGGAGCCTGGCATACTTGGCTTCCGTTGGCAGCAAAGACAATGGCCTCGGTAGCGTTGCCGCACCCGGAAAGTGTCAGGCACGAATTTACGGGGGTCATCAACTGCAGTTGTCCGTCATTGGTTGTTGTCTCTGCATCCTCTATGCCCGTAGGAAGGTCTTTTTCTTCACAGCGGAAAAAACTTACGGATGTAACACCCGGTGCGTTCCCTTTGGTTGTAATCACTTCGAAAATGCCTTTAGAGTCGATGTTCGCCATCATCTGGACGTCCATTACTAAGAAATGTTTGCCTGTATTGGTTACAAGCCAAATAGGTTTCGACATGTCTATGTTGTCGTTTTGAACCATTGTCCTTCGGACTTCTCTCAAGTTGGTGTTGGTTTTGAGAAACATGGTCTCTGCGCCTGAAGCCATACCTTGGATAGGAAAGGACGCTCCGATGACAAAACATGTCGCAAACATTCTTGTCATCCATTTTTGTCTTACTTTTTTCATAATGAATGATTTTGTTAGTTAATAGTTGGATGGGAATAGTCCCTTTGTTTTGTGCAAAGATACAAAAAAAGTTCTCTGCACCACCAAAAAAACAATAAATTTATTCTTCATTACCGATTTTCCGTGGCGGAATATAGAAAATTGGCTTTTTGTACCATTGTTTTTCGGAATGGTTGAGGGGTGAAAAACTGCGCTCAGCTTTGAAAGTTTATTTTTCTCAAAATGCTCACGGCCTCTTCCACCGTGAGCACTTCTTTTACCACCATAGATCGGCGGCCTTTGATTTCTCTAAGGTTGCAGCGGCGGGGCTCTTGGGCAATAAAGTCGAGCACATTCTCGAAAGCGGCGCTTTTGTAGAAAGCACTGAGGGGGTTGCCCACAAAATACATGATCATCTGTCCCTGCTTGAGCATGATTTTCTCGCATCCCAGTGATTTTCCGATTCTTCTCAGTGGAACCACCTGCATCAGTTCGTTGCCCTCGTGCGGAATGGTTCCGAAGCGGTCGAGCAAGCGGCTTTTGTAGCGTTCCAAATCATCATCGTTGGTGATGTTGTCGAGTTCGCGGTAGAGCAGCATGCGCTCGCTGCTCGACGGCACATACTGGTCGGGCAGATACATTTCCAGGTCGCTTTCAATGGCGCAGTCGTCCACAAACTCATCGCCCGAGATCAGCGTGCCTTCATCAATCTCTTCCTGGTACATGTCGCTGAACTCGTCGTTCTTCAGTTCTGTCACTGCCTGCGAAAGGATTTTCTGATAGGTTTCATATCCCAGGTCTTCCATAAAGCCGCTCTGCTCCGCTCCCAGCAGATTGCCTGCTCCGCGGATGTCAAGATCCTGCATGGAGAGATTGAAGCCGCTGCCCAGTTCCGAGAACGTTTCCAGTGCCTCCAGCCGTCGGCGGGCCTCTTGGGTGAGGTTGGCCAAAGGAGGTGCGAGCAGATAGCAGAATGCTTTTTTGTTGGAACGCCCCACGCGTCCGCGCATCTGGTGCAAGTCTGACAGACCGAACCGATGTGCATCGTTGATGATGATGGTGTTGGCGTTGGATATGTCGATGCCGTTTTCCACGATGGTTGTGGAGAGCAGGATGTCATAGTCGTAGTTGATGAAGCCCATGATGATTTTTTCCAGTTCTTCTGGTTTCATCTGTCCGTGCCCGATGGCAATGCGTGCATCCGGCACATGTTTTCGTATGAGGGCGGCTATTTCAGGAAGATTGCTGATGCGGTCGTTCACGAAAAACACCTGTCCGTTGCGGCTCATCTCAAAGTTGATGGCATCGGCAATGGTCTCGCCGTTGAATGTATGTACCTCGGTGTTGATGGGGTATCGGTTGGGGGGAGGGGTCTGTATGATGCTCATGTCGCGCGCTCCCATCAGCGAGAATTGCAAAGTTCGCGGAATCGGTGTGGCACTCATGGTGAGCGTATCCACGTTCACCTTCATCTTGCGCAGTTTTTCTTTTGTGGAAACGCCAAACTTCTGTTCCTCATCGATGATGAGCAGGCCGAGATCTTTGAACTTCACCGCCTTTCCAATCAGTTTGTGCGTACCTATTATAATGTCTATCTTGCCCGCTTCCAGGTCGGCAAGCACTTCTTTTGTTGTTTTTGCGCTCCTTGCCCTCGACAGATAGTCCACCCTTACGGGCATTCTTTTCAGACGCGATGCGAATGTCTGGAAATGCTGGTAGGCAAGTACGGTGGTGGGCACCAGCACAGCCACTTGCTTGGAGTCGCATGCGGCCTTGAAAGCCGCACGCACGGCCACTTCGGTTTTTCCGAACCCTACATCGCCACAGACCAGTCGGTCCATCGGCCGTTGGCTTTCCATGTCGGCTTTCACATCGTTGGTGGCTTTCAGTTGGTCGGGCGTGTCCTCGTAAAGGAAACTTGCTTCCAGTTCATGTTGCAGGAAACTGTCAGGACTGTAGGCATGACCCCGTTCGTGCCGGCGTGCGGCATACAGTTTTATCAAGTCGCGGGCTATGTCCTTGATGCGTTTCTTGGTGCGCTCTTTCAAACGGTCCCATGCACCCGTTCCCAACGTTGAAAGGCGCGGTTGCGTTTCGCTGTCCTTGCGTTTGTATTTCGAAATTTTGTACAAAGAATGGATGCTTACATCCACCTTGTCGTTGCCGGCATAGATGATGCGGATGACCTCCTGGTAGGAGTTTCCCGACGGGACGCGCACCAGTCCGGCAAACTTTCCGATACCGTAATCTACATGCACGATGAAGTCGCCCGGTTCCATTTCCTGCAATTCTTTTATGGTGAGTGCCATTTTCCCGCTTCTTGCCGCATCGGAACGGAGATTGTACTTGTGGAAGCGGTCGAATATCTGGTGGTCGGTAAAGATGCAGAGTTTCAGCGCATGGTTCACAAAACCCTCGTGAATGGTTTTGTCAACGGCAACAAACTGTATGGGATGCTTTTCGTTCAAACTGTCAAAGATGTCGCGCAGGCGTTGCTGTTGCTTTGCGCTGTCTGCCAGAATATACAGCTGGTAGCCTTGCAGCGCATAGTCTTCCAATGCCGTTTGCAGCAGTTCAAAATTCTTTTGGAACATGGGCTGTGCGCTGATTTCGCATTTCACTGTGGCCTGTGCCACGCCCGTGGGCTTGTTGCCAAATTCCACCCTCCGGAAATCTGCTGCATCTTCCGCAAACTGATGACCACTGATCAGGTGCCGTTCAGCCTTCATTTCCTGTTCAATGACGTGTTGCTGCATTTCCGTTGCGCCTTCCATGCGCTCGGTCATGGCCTGCGAGGAGAACCCCTCGCGATACACGCGGTCAATGACATCGCGCACATAGAGGAAGTCTTTGGTGGCGAGGATTGTTTCTTCGGGAAGGAATTTGAAGAAGGATGTCTTTTCGCTTCCCATGGTTGCCGGTTCGGGAATGATCTCGATACTTTGTTTTTTCTCTTTCGACAACTGGCTTTCCACCTCGAACGTGCGGATAGAATCGATTTCATCGCCGAAAAAGTCAATGCGGAAAGGATATTCGCTGCTGAAGGAAAACACGTCCAAAATGCTTCCTCGGACAGCAAATTGTCCGGGTTCGTAAACGTAGTCCACCTCTCTGAAACCGAAACTGCGCAATGTCTTTTCCAGCAGTGTCACGTCCTCGCTGCTGCCCACCTGCAAAGTCAGCGTGCGCTCGTCCAGTTTCTGTTTGGAAATCACGAGTTCGGCCAGTGCTTCGGGATGACTGACAATGAGCAGACTTCCCGACGGGCGTGTTGTCGAGGCAGAAAGTTTGCTCAGCACCTCCGTGCGCAAAATCTCGTTGGCGGTATCCTTCTGCCCGTGCTTCACCTGTCGGCGGAAAGAAGACGGGAAGAATAGCACCTCCTCGTTGCCCAGCAATTGGGTGAGGTCGTGGTAGAAATATCCTGCCTCATCGGCATCTTGCAGAATGAAAAGAATGGTCTTCGACGTTCTTTTCGTGGTTGCGGCAAAGAGCACGGCAGCGGCCGAAGCCAACAGTCCTTGCAGGAAAACGTTCTTCAACGATTTGTCTTCCAGCGTTTTTGCCAGTGCCGCCGATTGTGGCGAGTGGGCATAAAGTTGCAGCAGTTCTTCTACCTTCATCGGTTACAGGTGCAAAATTACGAAAAAGTTTGGCAATAGAGCATCCTTTTGAAAAGAAAATCCGTAATGTGCAACTGTCCCTTTCAACAATATGCCATCCATTCCATCCTGTCCGGAACGTCATCCTTTTGAACGCATTCAAAAAAAAGAAAAAGGCATTTCAAGTGTTAAAGATTGGTGGCAGTGCGGATAAATACATTGAAATGTTTGTCCGGTACGAATAAAAGTCCTATATCATTCTTGCTGCAAGAGATGATGGGAAAGCAGACTTTGGAGATGGAGGCATGCCGCTGGATACGAAGAAAGGCCGAATCCCATTGGATTTCGGCCTTTCT
>JALFBL010000040.1 GCA_022773395.1 Prevotella sp. | reverse complement strand
TGGTATGGTGGTGTTGACGACATGCGCGAACTGGCCAGCCAAGTAGGTGTGGCAGAAACGGCACCGATGAAACAATTGCAAGTGATTTGCAATGAAGCTTCGCGTGCAAAGCGAAAGATACATTTCCTTCCTCCTTATCGTCATGATACAAAAATCCAAATATTCGATTTGTTGGGCATCCATCCAAACCTGCAGAAAGAAGCTGCTTCGGTAGAGTTAATCATGGCTGTTATTTATATGCGACAGTGCAAGACCGATTTAGAAATTGCCGAAATCGAAAAAGCGTGTGACATCGGTTATCAAATGCATACAAAAGCGATGAGATTGACCCGGTCGGGACTGACAGAAAAATACATCGGAGGACAAGTGGATGGCACAGCACGTTCGTTAGGAGAAAATGTGAGTTTTGCCACTATTTTCACACAGCATGGCGAAATCATGCATGGCAATCCATCTTACTGTCTGTTAGAAAATGGAAGGCTGGCACTTTGTGATGCCGGATGTGAAAATTCGGAAAACTATTGCTCGGACAATACCCGCACATACCCTGTCAATGGAAAATTTACGCAACAACAACTGGAAATCTACAGCATTGTGGAAGCGTGCCACGACTATGCCTTGGAGGTGGCAAAACCAGGCGTGCTGTGGTACGATGTGCACATGAATATTTGCAGATTGATGACAGAAAAATTGAAAGAACTAGGATTGATGAAGGGCGATACAGAAGCAGCCGTTCAGGCCGGTGCGCACGCCATGTTCCTCCCACACGGACTGGGTCACATGATGGGGCTGGATGTGCACGACATGGAAGGACTCGGACAGAACTACGTGGGCTACGATGACGAGATACAGCCAAGCCAGCAGTTTGGCACAGGCAGCTTGCGTTGCGGAAAACGCCTGCAAGAAGGGTTCGTCATGACCGATGAGCCGGGCGTGTATTTCATTCCCGATCTGATTGACAATTGGCGTTCGCAGGGGCTTTACACCGACTTTATCAACTACAATGCCGTAGAAGCCTATAAGGATTTCGGAGGTATTCGCCTTGAAGACGATATACTGATCACAGCAGACGGGTGCCGGTTCTTGGGCAAAGAACTGATACCCTACCATCCGAAAGACGTGGAAGAATACATGATTCAAAATGCCGAAATTTGAAGATCGAAAATGACATGCGAATGTTTTTTAAAAAGGAAATAATTTAAACATAAAACTTTATATTACAACCATCAATGAAAAAAATCATCATTATGGCCGTTGCTGCTTTGATAAGCACTGGCGCAATGGCTCAGGACAAAAAAGAAAGTCCTAACAAACCTGTGTTTACAGTTGTAAAGGAAAACAAAATTACAAGTATCAAAGACCAAAACCGTAGTGGTACCTGTTGGGCTTATGCAACTTTGGCATATTTTGAAAGCGAGATTCTTAAAAAGACAGGCAAAACGTACGATCTGTGCGAAAGCTTTGTTGCGAACAAGACCTATATGGATCGTGCAGATCAAGTAGTACGTCTCCATGGAGACTGCCAGTTTGCACAAGGCGGTAGTTGCCATGATGTATATTACTGTTTGGCCAACTATGGTATCTGCCCCGAAAGCGCAATGCCTTTTCCCGGAAGCCTTTACGGTGATTCGCTGAACAATTTTAACGAGTTTTTTGAGGTTCTCACACCATATGTCAATGCCATATCAAAGAGTACCGCAAAGAAAATTTCCACACAGTGGAGAGTAGGTTTCCAGGGCATTCTTGACGCTTATCTCGGCGAGTGCCCCCAGAACTTTACTTATCAAGGCAAACAATATACGCCGAAGAGTTTCGCTGCAAGCCTTGGGTTAGACATGGACGACTATGTGACCATTACCAGCTATACGCATCATCCTTTCTACACTGCATTTGCTGTTGAAGTGCAAGACAACTGGCGCAATCCTTTAAGTTGGAATCTGCCGATGGATGAGATGATGCGCATCATCGACAATGCTGTAAAAGAAGGTTACACGGTAGCTTGGGGAGGTGATGTTTCGGAAGAAGGATTCACCCGTCAAGGACTGGCTTATGCCGTTGACACAAAGGCGGCACAGAGTCTCTCTGGAAGCGACATGGCACGTTGGTTGAAATTGACGAAAGTGCAGAAAACCAACATGATCGACTCTTTGGGCTGCAAGGTACCTGAAATCGTTCCCACCCAGAAGCAACGTCAGGAAAGATTTGACAGTTGGGAACTCACAGACGACCACGGCATGTTGATTTACGGTATTGCCAAAGACCAGAATGGCAAAGAGTATTATATGGTAAAGAACTCTTGGGGAGAGACCGGCGATTACAAAGGAACATGGTATATGACCAAGGCTTTCATCGCTGCAAATACAATGGATTATATGGTGAACAAAAACGCCATTCCAAAAGACATCCGCAAGAAACTCGGTATCTAAACCGATAAGAGGATGAGTTCAAAGGTTGCTTGGGACTCATCCTCTTTTTTGACACGAAAAGGTGGTGTAGCAAGTTCAATACAGAACTATCATTTCCTGTTGTGAGTAAGATGGAAAACCAATACCTGAAAATACCGAGTTCTTGGAACGGGCAGTACCCATAAACCAAAGCATAACGCAATTCAACATGGCAGATATTTCATCAACAAACAAATGAATATAGAAGAAACAGCATGCATGCCCAAACAACTCACAGTGTATAAAGCAAGCGCAGGGTCTGGAAAAACCTTCACATTAGCCACTGAATATATTAAACTGCTGATATCCAACCCACAGCAATACCGCAACATTCTTGCCGTAACCTTCACCAATAAAGCCACAGAAGAAATGAAGTTGCGCATTCTGTCACAACTTTATGGCATTTGGAAAAAATTGCCATCGTCCGACAGCTATCTCAAAGTGATTTGCCAAAGTTCCGGCATCTCTCCAGAAATTGCATCAAAACAGGCAGGCATCGCTTTGCAAAATCTCATCCATAACTATGGCTATTTCCGCGTAGAAACCATCGACTCGTTCTTCCAAAGAGTATTGAGAAATTTGGCAAGAGAACTCGATCTCACGGCCAATCTTCGTATTGGGCTGAACGATGGCCAGGTAGAAGAGCAGGCTGTTGACCAGCTGATTGAGCAACTGGGCTATTCCGATGAGCAACTACAATGGATCATTAGTTATATCGAGCAAAATATGCAGGATGACAAGAGTTGGAACGTCATCGGGCAAATCAAACAATTCGGCAAGACCATTTTTCAAGAATACTACAAGGGCGGAAGCAAGGAACTCAACGAAAAATTGGCTACCGAAGGTTTTTTTGAGAATTATGTAAAAACCATACGAAAGACAGGCGAAACTGCCAGGAAGCGGATGGAAAACCTTTCACAGTGTTTCTTTCGAGAATTAGAAATGGAAGGATTGACCATCGACAGCCTTGCAGGAAAGGAGCGGGGTATTGCCTCGTATTTCAGAAAATTGGCTGGGGATGACTTCAGCGACAAAAATTGCATGAATGCCACATTGGCAAACCATTTGGAAAGCGCGGAAAATTGGGCGGCAAAAGCCAGTAAGGAGAGAGCCACTGTGATTGCAGTTACCCAACAAACCTTAATGCCCATCCTGCAACAAGCAGAGGAGGAACGCCCTAAAATGTGGAATTTGTATGTTTCTGCCCGTCTCACTCTTCGTCATCTCAGCCAACTCCGCCTGCTCAGTACCATCGAAAGGAAAGTGAGAGAACTGAATGCTGATGCCAACCGCTTTCTGTTGAGCGACACGCAACAGTTGCTCCACGAATTGATAGACTACAGCGACTCTCCATTTATATTCGAGAAGATTGGCACACAGCTCGAACACGTGATGATAGACGAGTTTCAGGATACGAGCACCGTGCAATGGGCAAATTTTAAAGTACTGCTGGAAGAAACCATGAGCCGTGCTCATGCGCGCAACCTGATTGTGGGCGATGTAAAGCAAAGCATATACCGATGGAGGAGCGGTGACTGGAGATTGCTCAACGGCATTGAATCGCAATTTCAAAATCCACAACAGCAGTTGGATGTGAAAAACCTTGACACCAATTACCGTTCGTGCCGCAATATCATCGAATTCAACAATGAATTTTTCAAGCAGGCGGCAGCATTGGAGTATTTTCGTGAACGCGAAATCAATGAAAATGGTGCTGAGCTGCTAAAAACTGCATACCGGGATGTGACACAGAATGTACCAGGAAAGAAAGGGGCAGAAGGATTGGTGCACATCACTTTACTGTCCAACAATGACGACTATAACAGCATCATGATGGATGCCATAGGAAAACAGGTGGACAAACTGACAGAAGCCGGCATCCCACAAAACAAGATGGCCATTCTTGTTCGCACTAACAAATACATCCCCTTAATTGCTGACTATTTCATGAAAACACGTCCCAATATAATGATTGTCAGCGACGAGGCTTTCCGACTCGATGCTTCACTGGCAGTGACCACCCTTGTCAATGCCTTGCAATGGTTGGTGCATCCCAACGATCCATTGGTCAGGACCAACGTGGAAAAGTCTTACCAGAAAATTGCTTGTGTCAATGGAAAAGGTATCCAAGAGGGATTGCCCAAAGTACCACTCGCATCAGAAGAGGTGAGGAAACAGTTGCTTTGTTTACCGCTCACCGATATAGTGGAACGCCTATTTGCTCTCTTACAGTTGGAAAAACTGGCGAACCAGAGCGCATACCTCTGCAAGTTTTACGATGAACTGAACAGTTTTGTACAAGAATTGGGAACAGACATCAGCGGTTTTCTCAATGAATGGGACTGTTCTATCCATCAAAAAACTATTCAGAGCGACCAGATAGATGGCATTCGTCTCATCAGCATCCACAAGTCGAAAGGACTGGAGTTTGATAACGTTATCATTCCCTATTGCGACTGGAAATTAGAATTGGGCACAATGCTTTGGTGCGTTCCTGAAGAAAGGCCGTTCAACGGCCTCCCCATCGTACCGATAGACTATAGTGGAAAACTGGCAGAAACCATCTATCAAAAGGACTACGCCCACGAACATTTGCAAAACTGCATGGACAATCTTAATCTTCTCTATGTCGCCTTTACGCGAGCTTCCAATAATCTGTTCATCATCGGGAAAAAAGATGCTGCCGGCACACGAAGCATGCTCATACAGCAGACACTGTCTACCTTGGACATGGACAATTGTATTTATGAAGAAACCGATGACACCATCTGTTTCTCGTTCGGAAATCTTTATACGGGAAAGGAGGAAACGGGAGACAAAAAAGAAACCACAAAAAAAGGAGAAGAAGATGCGTTAGCCAACAGCAAAGAATCGCTGCAAAATGTTTTCCTTCAGACCATACAACCCATTCAGATTAAAATGGAAACTTTCAAGAATCCCGTGACATTCCGACAGAGCAACAAGAGCACAGATTTTGTGTCCGAAGAGGACACGCACGGCGAACAGAATATGTATATCAAGATGGGCAACATCATGCACCACCTGTTTTCACACATCCGCACCACCGACGACATTCCTGCGGTATTGAAGCAGTTGGAATTTGACGGAGTGCTTTATGACGATGACATTCCGGCAGACAAAATAGGCGAAATGCTGAAAAGACGTCTGACCGACCCTCGTATAGCCCAATGGTTTTCGCCACAATGGCAACTGTTCAACGAGTGCAGCATAATAGAAATAGATGAGAAAGGAGATTTGTGCAAACGGCGGCCTGATCGTGTGATGACTGATGGAAAACAAACGGTGGTAGTGGACTTCAAGTTTGGGAACCCCCGTCCTGAGCACTATGGACAAGTGAAAGAATACATCAACTTGCTCAGCCGAATGGGACACCCAAACGTTTCGGGTTATCTGTGGTTTGTCTATTCCAATCGCATAGAACAAGTGTGACATAAACCACAGTATTGTATAATTAAGGTATAAAGTAAGACAATAACAGTTTATCATGGAAGTTTTTCGCAACAATGAAAATACGATGAAGCCGTTTCTCAAAATAGTGGCAGAAGATCTCATCCGGAAATACGGGAATAGCCTGAGCCGTATAGCCGTGATATTCCCTAACAAACGGGCATCGCTGTTTTTGGACGAACACATGGCCCGCCTGTCTGGTAAGCCCATGTGGAGTCCTTCTTATTTTACCATCAGCGATTTTTTCCACCATCACTCTTCGTTTGCTGTGGGTGACGATATCAAACTAATATGCACGCTCTACCAAAGTTTTAAGGAGAGGACAAACACGGCCGAAACACTCGACCATTTCTACGGATGGGGACAGGTACTGCTGGCCGACTTCGACGACATCGATAAAAGCATGGCGGATGCCGGAAAAATTTTCGCCAACCTAAAAGATATTCACGAACTCGATGGAATCCCATATCTCAATGGAAATCAAAAGGAAACGCTGAAGAAGTTTTTCCAGAGTTTCACCGATGGACACGAATCGGAACTGAAAAGACGTTTTTTGGAACTTTGGTCGTGCTTCGGTGACATATACAACGATTTCAAACAACGGTTGCGAAAACAAGGCATTGCCTACGAGGGTATGATTTTCAGAGATGTTGCCGAGCAGGATACAGCCCATACGGCCTATGAAAAATACATCTTTGTGGGATTCAACGTGTTGCAAGAGGTAGAAAGACATATTTTTGCACACCTGAAAAAAGAAGGAAAAGCATGCTTTTACTGGGATTTCGACACCTACTATATGAAAGGACAGCACGAAGCCGGACATTACATTCGCCGCTTTCTGCAAGAGTTTCCGAACGAGCTCGACCCCACAAACGATAACATATACAACCATCTGAGCGATGAGAAGCAAATCGCCTTTATCAGTGCACCCACAGAAGATGTGCAAGCCAGATACATAACCCACTGGCTTCGGCATTCTCAAAGGACAGGTGCAGGCAAGAGAACGGCCATCATTCTTTGCAACGAGAACTTGCTGCAAACGGCCATACACTGCATACCTGAAGATGCCGGACAGTTGAACATTACCATGGGATTCCCCCTTTTCAACACACCTATATGCAGTTTCATACAGTTGCTCACGGACATACATCTGTTCCCTTCAAAAACAACTGTCAGAAAAATCCAACGCCATCCCTATGCTGCATATTTCAGGAGTAAAACCGAAGGGAAAGCTCCACATCTCTCCCCTATTCCTCCCAAAGATATCAATAGTAACCAAGAATTTGTGAAATGGCTCAAACGGATTGTGAAATATATTGCCCAGATAATGCAGAGAGAAGATGGGGTGGACGATTTCAGACAGGAATCGCTTTTCTGTGTTTACACATTGCTTAACCGTATCGATGAACTGATTGCAAGTCAGGATTTACAGGTAAATGTAGTCACCCTGCAAAGACTTCTCCTGCAGCTCATGCGTTCCCAAAGCATTCCTTTCCATGGAGAGCCTGTTGTGGGCATACAGATAATGGGAGTACTGGAAACTCGCAATCTCGATTTCGACCATGTGCTGATGCTCTCGTGCAATGAAGGCAACATGCCCAAAGGCATCAACGAATCCAGTTTCATACCTTATTCCATTCGCAAGGCGTTCGGACTCGCCACGGTGGAAAACAAGATGGCCATGTTTTCCTATCATTTCTATCACATCTTGCAGCGTGCCAAGGATATCACCATCACCTACAATAATAGTACAGAAGATGGCCATACAGGCGAAATGTCGCGTTTCATGCTGCAACTTATGGTGGAGAGCAAAACCCCCATACATCGACAATCCTTGCAGGCTGGACAGAAGCAAATACCGATCCGTCCCAAACAAGTGGAAAAGTCGGGGGCTATCATGGAAAAGTTGAGAGAAATGCGTGACAACTGCAATCTTTACCCCACTTCCATCAATCGATATCTACGCTGTCCGCTACAGTTTTTCTTCAACGACATATCGGATATTAAAGAACCTGACAATGAGGATGAAGACGAAATAGACAATCGCATGTTCGGAAACATCTTCCATAGGGCAGCAGAGTTGATTTATCCAAGAATAAAGAATGAAGGGAAAGTCATCTTGCCTGGTGACATCGAGGATATTCTCAAAGATGGACACACGGTACCCATGACCGTGGACCAGGCCATACGCGAAAAGATGTTCAATGGTGCAGAAATGATGCCGGAACTGAATGGGCAACAAATCATCAATCGAGAAGTCATTATCCGATATATTGAAAGGCTGCTCATCATCGATAGTCATTTAGCTCCATTCAGCATCATTGGTACTGAAAAGAAAGTTGGCGGAAACATCAGCATCACCACCACCGAAGGCAGGCACAGTATTCGCTTGAGCGGATATATAGACCGATTGGATCGCATTGAAGAAAATGGTGTGGAGAGAATAAGGGTGGTTGACTACAAAACGGGCAGCCACTCGCTGACAAGCAAAATCAATACCGTAGAGGAAATATTCCAGCAGCCCATTCTTAAAAAAAAGCATCCCGACTACTATCTTCAAACCATGCTTTATGCACAAATGGTGAGCAATAGTCATGAATATAACGAAAAGGGACTGCCCATAAGTCCTGCCTTGCTGTTCATTCAACATGCATCTGTCCAATGCGACCCAACAATCAGCATTGGAAAAGAACGAATCAGTGACATCAAAGCCTTTGAAGAAACCTTTGTCCAACATGTCAGCAAAGTTCTTTCTGATATGTTTGAACCCACTCTTCCTTTTGCTCCTACTGAGGACAAAGAAATTTGCGTACAATGCCCCTACAAAATCATTTGCGGAATATAGAGCAAATATGAAGAAAAAGAAGAGGCCTCCTGCCGTTCAACAAGCAAGAAGACTTCTCGCTTGCAGAGTGACAGTGTCTTTATTTTATTCCCTTTTTGTTTAATGCCTGAGAATATTTTGCCGCATTTTGAAGATGTTCTGCGTAAGTACGGGCAAAATTATGCGTACCACCGAAATCCTCTTTTGCGCACATATAGAGATAATCGTGATGGGTCAAGTTCAGAACGGCCTCAATGCCTGCTATTGTTGGAATCCTTATAGGGCCAGGAGGCAATCCTTTGTTTTTATAGGTGTTGAAAGGACTATTAAAAGAAAGCATATAGTTGTAGATTCGCTTCAGCGAGAAGTCTCCGAGAGCAAACTTCACAGTGGGATCTGCCTGCAAAGGCATGTCTGTTTTCAAACGATTATAATACATTCCTGCAACCATTGGTTTTTCTTGGTCGGATGCAGTTTCCTCGTCCACAATACTGGCCAGTGTAATGACTTGGACAGGTGTCAAGCCTATGGCTTGCGCTTTTCCCCTACGCTCTGCATTCCAAAAACTGTCACTTTCTTTCTTCATTCGCTCCAAGAATTTTTCTTGGGAAATATTCCAGTAAAGATCATATGTGTTAGGGATAAACATACAGGCAATGGTCAATGTGTCGTAGCCATATTTTTCGCACACAATTTTGTCTTGGAGTGCATTGTACAGTTTGGCACTGTCTAACATCAGTTTATTTGCTACACATCCTGCCAGCCTGTCCAAGGTACGGACAGATGGGATAGTAAGATTGACAGGTTCCTGTAATCCGTTTTTCAACCGTCTGAATACATTGAATGCCCCATCTTCTGGCGTCACTTCGAAACGTCCGGTTCTGATGTTCTTTGCATATTCACTATGTCTCACCAAGGTGTTGAATCCGGCAAATCCATGTTCTGTGGATATAGACTTCAGTTTTGCACAAATACTGTCTATATTATCATCTTCGTCCACATACACATAGAACTTCTTTTCCAAGGAAGAAAATGAGAAAAAGAAATAATAATAGATAGCTCCAATGGCCAATGAAACGCATACCAAAATGGGATACAGATAGTGTTTTGCTGTTATTTTCATGTCATCTTTTTATTAAATGTGGGACAAAGTTAGTAGAATTTTTCCGAACCAATGAAAGAATTGTAAATAAAATGTTATAACTTTGCGTTTCAAAAATGAAGTTGGGGATGAAAGAATATCAGAACTATATATTCGATTTGGATGGTACATTGCTGAACACGCTGCAAGATTTGACCGCAAGTACCAATTATGCTTTGAGAACTTGGAACATGCCTGAACATTCTGTCGATGATATTAGGAGGTTTGTTGGAAATGGTGTGAAACTACTGATGCAACGAGCCGTTCCTAACGGACTTGACAACCCACATTTTGAAGAAGCATACAGAACATTCAGAGAACACTATCTCGAGCACAGTTTAGACACGACACAGCCTTATCCAGGCATTATGCAAATGCTGGGCACATTAAAAGAAAGCGGAAAAGGAATAGCGGTTGTCAGCAATAAATTCAATGCTGCCACACAAGATCTTTGCCACCATTTTTTCGGTGACTATGTGACAGTTGCTGTGGGTGAACGCGAAGGAATCAGGAAGAAACCGGCACCCGACACGGTGATAGAAGCCATGCGACAGATGGAGGCCATGGTAAAAAATTCGGTGTATATCGGCGACAGTGATGTTGATGTTGCGGTGGCACGTAACAGTGGATTGCCCTGTATCAGTGTGCTTTGGGGATTCCGTGACAAAGAGTTTCTCATGGAGAATGGAGCAACAGTCTTTGTGGAAAAGCCAGAAGAGGTGGTTGTGTGGTGAGGATACTTTGGGGCTGGAGCGAATGTGCGTCCTGCTGTCATTACGATTTGTGACAACGACTTCGTTTCCGCATTTCTGTTTTTTCCTCGTCCCTATAACCTTGCTTCTTTCGACTGGATGCACCATGATTCTTTTTGTTGGGAATTTCAGATAAAGGTTGTCGAGATGGATAGCCGCCATACAGTTGTTTGACCAAATCCATACGTCCCATACGCCTCAATTCCCTTTCTATTTTGGGGCGTTCTTCCGGCTTATACCAGAAGAAGAACTGCCTTTGCGCCAGTTTTTCATGCTGTGTTTTGGCAGAAACTACTGGCTCAAGGGTATAAGGGTCATATCCCGTGTACCATGTTTCTGTAGCGATGGTCATAGGAGTAGGTGTGAAATCTTGTACTTGCTCAAGATGAAAATCAAGTTTCTTTGTGATAGCGGCGAGTTCTGCCATATTCTCCGCATTGCATCCGGGATGACTGCTTATAAAATAAGGTACAATCTGTTGCCGCAAGTTTTTTTCTTTGTTGATTTTGTCGAAAACTTGTTTGAACTGTTCAAAGAGTTTGAAAGGAGGTTTACGCATCAGTCTCAGCACATAGTCTGATGTGTGCTCAGGAGCAACCTTCAGTCGCCCGCTCACATGACGGACAATTAGTTCTCTTGTATATTGTTTGGCTGCTAAGTTCGTCTTTTCATCATGACTCTTATACTGCAGCAAGTCGTATCTCACTCCACTTCCAATAAAGCTTTTCTTGATTTCCGGCAAACTGTCCACCGCATGATAAATGTCCAATAAAGGAGTATGGTCTGTTTGAAGATTGGGACAAATTTCCGGATGGATGCACGAAGGCCGTTTACACTTTTCACAGGCTCTTAAATTCTTTCCGTGCATGGCATACATATTGGCAGATGGGCCTCCAAGATCGCTGAGATATCCTTTGAAGTCTGGCATTCTAACCACGTTCTCCACTTCTTTCAAAATGCTTTTCTTGCTACGGCTTGTGATGAATTTACCTTGGTGGGCAGAGATAGTGCAGAATGCACACCCCCCGAAGCATCCTCGATGGATATTCACGGAATGCTTGATCATTTCATACGCAGGAATTCTTTTTCCCTTGTATTTAGGATGAGGAAGGCGGGTGTAAGGCAAGTCAAACGAAGCATCAAGTTCCTCTGTCGTCATGGGGGGATATGGAGGATTCACCACGGCATATATGCCATCTACCTCTTGTAAAAGCCTTTGGGCGTGCATTTTATTGGACTCTTCTTCTATGTGTCTATAGTTTTGCGCCTCTGCCTTCTTGTCCTTTAAACACTTCTCGTGCGAGTGCAAGATGATGTCGTCTGGCATGATTCCTTTCGGAATATCCTTTTTGGGGGATAGGAAAACGGTCTGTGGCAACTCTCTTATTTCCTTGATTGGTCTGCCTTTTGACAATTCTTCAGCAATTTTGATAATGGTTCTTTCTCCCATTCCGTAACTGATAATGTCTGCACCCGAGTCGCAAAGGATGCACTTCATCAGTTTGTCCTGCCAATAGTCATAGTGGGTGAGTCGGCGCAAGGAAGCCTCAATACCACCCAATACGATGGGAACATCTGGATAAAGACTGCGCAATATCTTGCTGTAAACAATCGTAGGGTATTCGGGACGACAATCATGCCTGCCATCTGGACTATATGCATCTTCAGATCGTAGTCTTCTGTTGGCGGTGTATTTATTGACCATTGAGTCCATACAGCCTGGAGAAATTCCGAAAAATAGCCTGGGACGTCCTAATTTCTTGAAATCTCTAAAATCACCATGCCAGTCGGGTTGCGGAACAATAGCCACTTTATATCCGTTTGCTTCCAACACCCTTCCAATAACGGCAACCCCAAAAGCAGGATGGTCAATATAGGCATCACCCGAAAACAGGATAACGTCAATTTCGTTCCATCCCCTTAACTCCAGTTCTTTTTTCGTTGTCGGAAGAAAATCAGACAATTGGTAATTCTGCATTTACTCTTTTTCTCCTCTCTCTTCTTGTTGCCGACAGCCAGTCCATTCAACAAAGAGCAAAACCAGATTATGAAGTCCGAATGCTTTCATGTAATTGTTGTAAATAACATCCAGACACAAGTCCATCAGGTTTCTGTCAACTTCAGCCTGTGATTCAAGAATAGAACGACAGTTGAATTTCAGTTTGTCCAATACCGGTTCGTCAATAATGCCATTGCTGTCTATTAGGTTTTTGAGCAATGCATACCTCTTAATGGTTTCAAGATGAGTGTCGCTCACTTCTATGCTTCGTGTCCCAGAAGCATTTGCTTGGATTTTATACATGGGTTATTTTATTCTATGTTAAAAACTTTTGTTTATTCTGTTTTCAGAATCATATTTGTTATTTTTCTATCAGAAAGTTGATAATCCCTCTCATAACAGCACTCCGCTTTCTTGGCGATGTGATGCATTCAAATGGAAATCCCATGGTGAATGCGTGATAGTCATTTCCTGCATAGGCAACGCAGGCCGGCAGTCCCCCAGGATATGTCAAGGCGCAGTAGGCAGGTTTCAGCGGCTGCACAATGTCGGTTGAAGTTGCAGCATAGTGGGTTTCGTTCAACGTCTTGTAAACAGAGAAAGATGTTCCCATACCCGTAATGATAGAATCGCTGTCTGCCTGAAGATTGCCCCCATATTTTATTTTCAGCACATTGTTTACAAAAAGCGAATCGCTCTTTTCGGCCATGTCGCTTCCTATGTATGCTCCACTTACCATCAAAGCCCCTCCGTCTTTTGTGTACCTTTTTATAACGTCTTGTATTTGTGGAGTAAAAATCTTGTTATTTTTCACCGAATATCTGTTAAACTTTTCCAATCCCAACACAAGATCCACGATATGATATTTCATCAAATCCACTTTCCCTGATTCAACGGCAGTTAAAGAACAGGTTGTGACATTATAGTTCTGCAACGAGCGCATGGCCTCTACATGAGTAACAACATGATTGAAATCGTTCCCAGCCATCAATTTTCCTTCCCATTCGTTTCCACTGTAACCCAGTCCGCCAGGCCCTTCGATACCAATCATTTTTTTGTCGAAACACAACTGTCTCCCACTCCACCCCACTGTTGATCCGTAACCTACGCCAGGGTCTTTGTCAAAATCGAATCCTTGTTCTGTTGCCGTTTCTCTAACAGCGGGGGCAGACAAGCGGTAGAAACCGTTTACCACCATAATAGAACGTGTAGCTCCTGCATGATACAAAGCCGACATTGTCTCCGACGGAAAACTCTCACCACCTTTATTGAGAGCAGCCACCTTGAATTGATATACAACCCCCGGCTCTAACCGTATATCATACGAATTGCCTTTTACTACCGTCCCGTTATCAAAACCATTTTTCCCTTTTGCCGTATATATAATATAAGATGTAGGGGCAGCTGTTGGTTCGGATGGATCATCTGTTCCATCCCATGTCAACGTAACACCGTCGATTGTTGTAAATTCCACGCTGAGATTCTCTGGTGGGAGAGGGACAACTGCATAGGCTTTATCGTGCATGCTTGAAATGAATTTGAGCACAGCCTTGTAAATGCTTCGTGCAAGGACGAAACGAAAATTCGGGTCTTGAGCCAACTTCATGTCCGGGAAATTCTGATGAGACAGAGTTTCTAAAATAGAAGACGGAACTTCAGGATTGCGAGTTTCCGAATAGTTGGCATCCCTCAACTCCCTAATAATCCATTGCTTGTTCAAGGTAATTGTTAAATCACGGTTCACCTCTTCCAATAGTTTTCCTGCAAAGGTTCTGGATAGAATACGGCTGGCTCCTGAATTGAAAACAGAGTCGTTGAATCCTGTGGTACAAATGGCCAAAGATCCTACAAGCGATTGGTAGTCTTTCGAGTATCCTGCATCGCTATGGATGGCGAGTGCCAATTCAATCGGTACTTTCTTTCCTACAGCATTGGGCATATACCGAGAACCTCCAGCCAGCCAGTTGGTCATATAAGAACGGGTATTGATGTCGTCTCCATAGTCATCTTGTCCATTTTTGCTGTTATAGACACTGTCAGGTGCGCCGGCCCATTGGGCGTAATATCTGGCACCTTCCAGACATCTTGGCATACCACTGGCAGTGCCACCTCTTTCAATATTACCCATACCTCCACCCAATCGCACGGCATCCGCAGTCACTACTCCTTTATAATCGCTTTTGCTTGACAGAACCACTCTATTGTAAATGTTTGAACCTTCATCGAAATCGAACGTACCGAGATATGTCCATGTTCCTCCACCTATTCTTTGGTTCACCCTGAATACACTGGCTTGCCCCTTGTGGTAAACTGTGTATTTGGCATCCGGAACACTATTGGGAAGAGTCACATAACTTACATATACTGCATATTTCCCAGCTTTCGGAATTCTTGGCTGATAAATGATTTCTCCCCCAAAATCGTTTTTAGTCGCCCTTATTTTGCGTGCTGTCCCTGCTTCAAAAGGATTTTCACGCTCTGTGTACATGCTGTCATGGCTGGCAAAACCTTTCACGCCAGCACAAGTCCACGACATCATCATGTTTCGTTCGAAATAGTCTTTTAAGTAAGGGCTGTCATTGTCCACAATGATTTCATTCCGTTGCCAGTCACGTTCCCTCGGAGTGAACACATAAGCCCCAGCCTTTTCCAACATGGGGATAAGGTATGGAACAACAATGGTTTGGGTAAACAAGTCTTCTGTCGTTCCAAAAAGATAAGGCCTTTGCCATTTCCACTCACCCTTCTTTTGGTCAAAATATCTTCCGTGGCTTGCCCATACAGACAGATGCCTGCCCTGAAGTCCCTGTGTAAGATGATAAGGTTGGGAAATGTTTTCCACCCAAGGTCTTGAATCGTCTTGAAAATGCCTCCATACATCATCCGCATCAGGAATTTCCCTTGAGGAGTCAGAATGAATGGAAGGTGAAACTTGTTCTTTTTGCAGAATGCGCTGACTGCCACAGCCCAACAACAACAAAGTGAAACAAAGCAATACAATCTTTTTCCCCATCAATCCATCTCTCCAATCGTAAACAATTCAGGATGTTTCCCAACAAAATCCTTATAATACAACTTGATTTCTTTCATGTCCTTTTTAATATCGCCCGTAGGAGTCAACATGCGCGTGCATTGGATATGTTTTTTCCGGTAGTCCACACCATAAAGGAGTATGGGTATCTTGGCTTTCAACGCAATATAGTAAAATCCCTTTTTCCACTCGGGATTCAAAGAACGGGTTCCTTCCGGAGTTATACAGAGGCGGAATGTTTTTTCGTTTTCAGCTACCGCTGCCAGATTGTCTGTCATACAGGTATGCCTGGAACGCCAAACTGGAATTCCTCCCATCCGTCTGAACAATTTTCCCAAAGGGCCTTTAAACCACTCTTTTTTCATCATAAAGTTGATACGCATACCTTCAGAACGCATATAAAGTTGTCCGATAAAAAAGTCCCAATTGCTTGTGTGCGGAGCAAGGCATAAAATAAACTTGTCGGGATGTTGTACGGTCACTTCAGTTGTCCATCCCATACATTTATACAATATCCATTGACAGATCTTTTTCATCATATCAGTGCACATTGCCAATATGGTCAAACACCTCTGAAACCTGCTCGTTAAAACTGGCACTCAAATGTTTGAAGAATTTTTTTTGCGGAAGTCCAGGTTCTGGATGGGATATTCTACAAATATAATCATTCTGAATTCTGGCAATGGATGACAATAGCGCATTCATGTTTTCCATGTTGGGATTTTCCCCATACAACGACACTGCGATGCACTCTGCAAAAAGTTCACCGCAAACACAATTGATTGTTTTTTTAAGTTCTCTTTTGTTAGCCATATAATTAATGTCCTTTCATTTTTGTCACATTTACATGGCAAATATAAATATTATCTGTGAAACACAAGCCATTTGTATGAAAAAAAAATGTTTTTTCTTCATTTTGATGCAAATTACTACTCATTTTGTGATAAAAATATTAATTTTGCCGTGGTAAAAAGAATATTGTCCGTATATGATGCGACATTAGGAGATTCATTTTCTCACAAATAGATATTAGTAATATGGAAAAAAGTGCATTGCAGCAAGCGCGTGCTGCTTACCAACCAAAGTTACCAAAGGCTTTGCAAGGTTATGTTAAGGTAAAAGAAGGCTCTGCCACTCAGAGCGTGGATAACCAGGAGGAAATCAAGAAACTTTTCCCCAACACTTATGGAATGCCGCTCATCAAATTTGAAGAGAGCGATAGAGAGAATCAAGCAAAAATGAATGTGGGTGTCATTCTGAGTGGAGGACAAGCTCCGGGAGGTCACAATGTGATTACCGGACTTTTCGACACAATCAAGAAACTCAATCCCCAAAACCGCCTGTATGGTTTTCTAATGGGGCCTGAAGGATTGGTAGCACACAACTACATTGAAATTACTGCCGATTTCATTGACGACTACCGCAACACGGGTGGCTTCGATATGATTGGCTCAGGAAGAACCAAATTGGAAAAAGAAGAACAGTTCGAGAAAGGTATTGAAATCATTCGCCACTTGGATATCAATGCGATTGTTATTGTAGGAGGAGACGACTCCAATACCAATGCTTGTGTCTTGGCTGAATATTATGCCGCCAAAAATTATGGTGTACAGGTCATCGGCTGTCCGAAGACAATCGATGGTGACCTTAAAAACGACCAGATTGAAACTTCCTTTGGTTTTGATACTGCGACAAAAACGTACAATGAACTGATTGGAAATATAGAGCGCGATTGTAATTCGGCACGCAAATATTGGCATTTTATCAAGGTGATGGGACGTTCCGCAAGCCATATCGCCTTAGAATGTGCATTGCAATGCCAGCCTAACATCTGTCTTATTTCTGAGGAAATAGAGAAAAAAGACATGACATTGAACGACATTGTGGAGCAATTGTGCACCGTCATTGCCGAACGCGCTGCCCACGGAAACAATTTCGGAGCCATCATCATTCCCGAAGGATTGATTGAATTTATTCCGGCGCTGGGACGATTGATTGACGAATTGGACGATTTGTTGGCTGTCCATGGAGAAGAATACATCAATCTCGACATAGAGGCTCAACGTGACTACATCCTCTCTCATCTCTCGGAAGAAAATGCGGCCATGTTCAGAACGCTGCCAGAAGGAGTAGCCCACCAGTTGTCGCTCGAACGTGACCCACACGGAAACGTGCAGGTTTCACTCATAGAAACCGAGGAACTGCTCTCTGATATGTGCGATGCCAAACTTGCGCAATGGAAAAAAGAAGGTAAATATACGGGAAAATTTGCGGCTCAGCACCATTTCTTCGGTTATGAAGGACGCTGTGCCGTACCTTCCAACTTTGATGCCGACTACTGCTACGCGCTGGGAGCAAGTGCAGCCCAACTCATTGCCAACGGGAAAACGGGATATATGGCCATTGTCAAGAATACCACAGCCCCAAGAGAGAAATGGCTCGCCGGAGGTGTTCCCATCACCATGATGCTAAACATGGAACGTCGTAACGGTGAGATGAAACCCGTTATCCGTAAAGCACTTGTAGATTTAAATGGAAAACCGTTCAAGGCATTCGTGGCACTTCGTGACAAATGGGCACGCGAAACATGCTTTATCTATCCAGGTCCCATACAATACTGGGGGCCAGATAATATTTGCGACCAACCCACCAAGACACTTGCCTTGGAAAAAGGATGAAATAGAATATAATCAGGGTGTGCCTGCCAGACAGCAGGCATGCCTTCCACTAAAAAACGATGCCTACAAGAAAAAAAACGTATCCACATCGAAGCGCCAAGTGTCGATCGTCCAAGAAAGGCGCGCTGCACCGTTATCCCAAATGGGCATGGTGGGTGGGTGGATTGTCCATTATCGGTCTCTATGTTTGTTTGTTTTATTATTTCTTTGTAGGCCCCTATGGGTTCAGGTGGAGAGCCATCTACGGCGATGCCAAATATCCGGACGGTTACGAAATAAGAGGCATAGACGTAAGCCATTATCAAGGAGACATCGACTGGGAACTGTTGAAAACAGCCATGATAGAGAAATGTCCAGTGCGCTTTATTATGATCAAGGCAACCGAAGGCTCCTCAAGATTGGATACAAACTTCAAGGAAAATTTCCGTAACGCACGCGACTACGGATTTATCAGAGGTGCCTACCATTTCTGGAGCAATAAGTCTTCCGCACGTGCCCAGGCCGCCTTTTTTCTTAGCAAGGTTCATTTGCTGGAGGGCGACTTGCCCCCCGTACTTGATGTGGAATATAAACCTGCCCAGATGTCAACAGAAGATTTCCAGCAGGAAATATTGGCATGGCTTCATGTGGTAGAAGACAAGTACCACGTTAAACCCATCATCTACACCTATTATAAATTCAAGCAAAAATACCTGAACACTCCTGTGTTCGACGACTATCCCTATTGGATAGCCCACTACTATGTGGACAAGGTTGAATATAAAGGAAAATGGAAATTCTGGCAGCACACCGATGCAGGAAAACTCCCAGGCATCAAAGGCCATGTGGACTTCAACCTATACAATGGAAGTTACTACGATTTGCGCAAGTTATGCATTGGAGGGGAAGAGGAATAAAACACTCTTGATACGAAAGGGAGCCCTGTTCCCCACTCCCAGCCTTTGTCTTATATTCCGGAAGCGACATAGAAAAGAATTTCCCTGAGGCGCAAACGGTTGACTTGCTGTGACGAACCGTATCTGGAAGAATAGTCTATAGAAAACCACTCCAAAGGTTGTGTATGGACAGTCCCGCTTCTATATGGAGTGTTTTCATTCGGAAAGAAACGATACGGCTGCCCAAAAGCATCTGACGGTTAAAGATATGTCCCGATCCTTCCAAATGCGCATTGCACTTCCATCATCGGAACGACTTTGTGAGCTGTGCCGACAGAAACAGATTGTCGGAATGTCCCCGTTGGTCTGTGGAACGGTTCATGTAGAAGCCGTTTTCATAGCTTGGCCTCGTAAAGAATGTTGTCGCGCATGGTAGCCTATCCTGTCATGGCCATTCCGAAAATTCCCTTGGTCACATGCTTGTAGTTAATGTTGCCCGAAACACTGTGCGACCGTGAACGATCTATATAGCCCAGTCCCTGTCGCAAATAGATGTAATCCGTAAAGACGGGAATCTGACTGACAGATATCCACGGCATGGGATTTCAGGAATAGGAATAATGGGGTTCTGTCGTCTAACGGGCATCCAGCATCACACGCGCACCCAAATCCGGAACAAAGAACCAGTCGTTCGCACTTCTCTCGTCCAGACTGCGGTTCAGCCACACGATGGGAAGATTTGCATCTTTGTTGGAGACAGATGCCGTTGCAGAGGTTTCGTGTATTGGTTCGCCGTTTTCCCGTTGAGAAAGGAAGAACCAGAACTATGGTCGTAGCCCAGAAATCCCTTGAGCGTATTTGTGGAATAGGATTTGTTCGCATTCTGATGATAGTGCACGCCCCCATATCCCTGCTTTCTTGTTCTTATTCGTTGCATTGCACTTGCTTATTGAATTTACGCCCTTATATTTTTTAGAATAGAAGAAAAAATCCCCAAATTGGGCAAACACTGTATAGAATACACAATAGGGGAATTGTTATGTACAGAATGATTGATACAGGAATCTACTGAATACCGTCTACGCGGAGTTTCTGCTGCCATTTCCATGCGGAGCGCAACACGTCTTCAAGATTTGCATCTGCTCTCCATCCAAGAACCTGATTGGCCTTGTCCACATTGCCCCAAACTTTTTCAATATCTCCCTCACGGCGAGGTGCATACGTCCAATTCACTTTAACGCCTGTGGCTTTTTCAAATTCTTCCACCACCTCTAATGTCGTAATGCCTGTCCCTGTTCCAACATTGAAAACTTCTACAGCATCGGTTTCTGGTTTATCGAGAATGCGTTCCATGGCCTTGACATGGGCTTTCGCCAGATCTACAACATAGATATAGTCGCGAATACATGTTCCATCCTTTGTGTTGTAGTCGTTTCCGAAAATCTTCAACTGCTTACGGATTCCGATAGCAGTTTGAGTGACGAAAGGAATCAAATTCATAGGAACACCGTTGGGCAATTCGCCAATCAGAGCCGACGGGTGTGCACCAATGGGATTGAAATAGCGGAGAATGATGGCTTTGATGGAAGCACCGCTATGGATGTAGTCTTGAATGATTTCCTCGTTAATCTGTTTTGTATTCCCATAAGGACTCAAGGCCTTCTGTATAGGGGCTTGCTCAGTTACAGGAAGGTTCTCTTTGGAAGGTTGCCCATAAACGGTACAACTTGATGAGAAAATGATGCCCTTTACCTGATATTTGGGCATTAATTCCAATAGATTAAGCAGGGAGGTAATGTTGTTTCTGTAATACATCAATGGCTTTTCAACGCTTTCTCCAACAGCCTTTGATGCTGCAAAATGTATGATTCCCTGAATATTGGGATATTTTGCAAAAACCGATGCTAAGGCAGGCATGTCACAGCAATCCACCTGCTCGAACGCAGGACGGACACCCGTAATTTGCTCAATACCATCGAGTACTTCTATTTTGGAATTGGAAAGATTGTCTATGATAACCACTTGGTATCCGGCTTGCTGCAATTCCACTGTAGTGTGACTTCCGATAAATCCTGTACCTCCCGTCACTAAAATTGTCTGTTTCATATTATTTACTTTTTGTGTATTTCAATAAGGATCTGCTGACTGTCGTTGAAGAATACGAAATTTCCTTGAACCATTGTACACTTCATCCCAAACCGAACAAGGTTTTCAACCCTCCATCTACCCCAGAAAAGCCTAAGAAGGCAAGACTGAGCAATCCTGCCGTTACCAATACGATGGCCATGCCTCTCATTCCTTTCGGAATTTCCATCATTGCCAATTGTTCGCGGATTCCGGCAAAGACAACCAATGCCAATCCAAATCCCAATGCCGTTGAAAATGCATACACGATGCTCTGTACCAAGGAATAGTCTTTCTGAATGACGAGAATGGCCACTCCAAGTACAGCACAATTGGTAGTAATCAGCGGCAAGAAGATTCCCAAGGCTTGATAAAGAGCCGGAGAAACTTTTTTCAGTATGATTTCTACCATCTGAACAAGTGCCGCAATCACCAATATGAACGCAATGGTTTGGAGATATTGGATGCCCAGCGGATTTAGTATGTAGTATTGTACAAGGTATGTCACAATGGTGGCCAGTGTCATCACGAAGGCTACAGCCGCAGACATGCCCAAAGACGTGTTGATTTTCTGAGAGACGCCTAAGAAAGGGCAAATGCCTAGGAATTGCGACAACACGATGTTGTTGACAAAAATGGCTGATATGAATATAAGTATGTACTCCATAATTTCGTATTCTTGAATAGATTGTTTATTTCTTCGATGTTACGCCTTTTTAATTTGATTGATGATGGCTACCAGAAAACCAAGCGTAACGAATGCTCCCGGAGGTAATATGAACAAAAGCATATTGTATGTCTCTGGAACCAATGTGATGCCGAAAGCGCTTCCTGCACCCAGAATCTCACGGACAAGACCGAGAGTGGTGAGTCCTAATGTAAAGCCAAGTCCAATTCCCACACCGTCCATCAAACTGGCAACTGGACCGTTTTTACAAGCAAAGGCTTCAGCACGGCCAAGGATGATGCAATTGACCACAATCAAAGGGATGAACAACCCTAAAGATGCATTGATGCCTGGAGCGTAGGCTTGTAAAAGCATTTGCAAAATGGTAACAAACGATGCGATGACCACCACGAAGACAGGAATCCGCACCATGTCGGGAGTCATTTTTTTTATTAAGGAAATGACCAGATTTGAGCAAATCAGCACAAACATAGTGGCCAATCCCATTGACATGCCGTTGATGGCACTGGTTGTTGTTGCCAAAGTGGGGCACATTCCCAGCATCAATACAAATGTTGGATTTTCTTTAACGATACCATTGAGAACTATTTTCAGACAATTCATTTTTTACCTCCTTTTCCTTTTTTAGATGCTCCAGATTCTCCGTCTACCGGGGTTGTCATGTATGCTTTGTATGCATTATTCACGGCAAGCAAAAAAGCGCGGCTTGTGATGGTTGATGCAGTAATTGCATCTATTTCGCCACCGTCTTTTTTCACAGTCAATGCTTTTTGTGGATTCTTGCCAATGACGTTTCCCTTTCCTTCTTTCTGAAACCACTTGTCTGCTTTTGCGCCCAATCCCGGAGTCTCGGCATGTTCGAGAATGGTATAACCTAAGATGTCTCCTTGGTGATTGAAGCCTACCAAAACTTTCAAGTCGCCTCCAAAAGCACTTACTGTACTTTCAACGGCTGTCCCCAAATCTTTTTTCTGAGAATCTTGAGCTTGGTAGATGACGTATGTCAACTCCTTACCTTTTTCATCGTTTTGCCTTACTGTGTCTATTTGAGCCACAACAATATTTCCTCCTCCCATCACTGACTGAATACCATCAGCAAGTGCCTTCTCCTTCTGCAAGGCGATAGGAGTTTCTGTCACGTGGTTGACATAGGCAAGGATGCTTCCTGTGATAAAAGCGACCCCCACCAACACTAGCACCATGTTCGTTATAGATGATTTCAACTTTTCCATATTTGTTTCTCCTTATTTATTGACAAGTATCTCACCGAATCTTTTGGGTTTGGTATACGTATTGATAATTGGCGTGAACGCATTCATGACCAGTATGGCAAAAGACATACCTTCAGGATAAGACCCCCAATTTCGGATAATGACTGTAAGCACCCCGATGAACACTCCGTAGATAAGTTGTCCCTTGGCTGTCATTGGAGAAGTCACATAGTCGGTCGCCATGAAAATGGCACCAAGCATCAATCCGCCTGTAAGAATTTCTGCCACAGGGTTGGCATATATTGGATTCCCCAAATGGAGCAACCCTGTAAATACGAACACTGTAACGATGATGCTCACGGGAATATGCCAAGTGATGATCTTTTTCCAGAGCATGTAAACAAACCCGAGCAACAATGCGATGGCGCAAACTTCACCGATGGTTCCAAGTCCTGATGTTGGATTCGTGCCGAGAAGAAGATGGAGAGTGTCCGGAAGTTCACCCAAGACATTGGCATCGCCTGTCTTGATTGCCGTTTTCATGATGCTGAGCGGTGTGGCACCTGTGGTGGCATCAAGATAACTGGACAACTGACCGGCAACCGGCCACGAGGTCATTTGGGCAGGGAAACTGACCAACAGGACGCATCTTCCTACCAATGCAGGATTGAAGGGATTCTGTCCCAATCCTCCAAACGTCATCTTTCCCAAACCAATGGCAAACAATGCACCGAGAACGACAATCCAAACGGGGAGGTTGGACGGCAAATTAAAACCAAGCAGCAATCCCGTGAGAATGGCTGAGCCGTCCGCAATGGTTGCAGTCTCTCTCTTCAGTATGAATTTCGTAATGAACCATTCAAAGAAGACACAAGCCAGAACACTGGAGGACAACACAATAGCAGAGCCAATTCCGAAATAGAACAGTGAGACAAGCAAGGCCGGTATCAAAGCAATGATGACACCATACATGTTTTTCTCAACACTGTCGCTGCCATGCGTATGAGGCGATAATGATACGATTAATTTATTCATGTTATTTTTCTTTATCTCATAAGGCATGATGGACAAACCAAATTCCTTAAGTCTTTTTTGTTGTTATTGTTTCGCATTTCTCGACTTGATGATTCCCATTACCACAGCCTTTCCCATCCGGATGTTGTCGAGCAAGGGACGGTGGGCTGGACAAGTAAATTGGCAAGAACCGCATTCTATACACGATACGATGTCCTCTTGTTCCACTTTCTCCCATTCTTTCAGACTTGAGCAGGTGGCAAGCAGATAAGGCTCCAATCCCATAGGGCAGGCGTTTACACATTTTGCACACCTGATACAAGGCTGTGCCTGTTTGCGTACAGCATCAGCTTCTGAAAGAACGGTCACGCAGTTGGTTCCCTTACATATAGGCACCTCGATGCTGGTAAGGGCTTTGCCCATCATCGGGCCGCCTGCCAGCAATTTGTTCGCGCCTTCCGGCATCCCCCCACATGTATTGATCAAGTCAATCATAGGCGTCCCCATTCTCACAAGGAAATTTCCCGGACGGCTGATTCTTTTACCGGTTACGGTGGTATAGCGTTCAAAAAGAGGCTTGTTTTTCATCACGGCTTCATACACGGCGAATGCCGTTCCCACATTCTGTACAATTGCACCTACGCTTACGGGGATGGCAGGAGGTGCCGGCACTTGACGACGGATAACGGCATCAACCAATTGTTTTTCTCCGCCCTGTGGGTATCTCTTCGCCAATGGAACAATTTCGATTTGATGATTGTCTGCTGTCTTTTGCTCAAACAGTTGTATGGCAGCCGGTTTGTTTTCTTCAATGCCTATATAGCCTTTTGTAACCTTTGCAGCCTTCATGAGAAGTTCAAGTCCCACCAGGATTTCATCGGCATGTTCCATCATCAACCGATAGTCGGAAGTGATGTAAGGCTCGCATTCCACTGCATTGATGATGACACATTCAGCCTTTGCTGTGGGTGGCGGACACAATTTAATGAATGTAGGGAATCCCGCTCCCCCCATTCCTGTAATACCTGCTTTCTTCACTCGCTCCACAATGCTTTCCGGTGTCAACTCCGGATGTGCCTCCAATTTTTCCAGAACATCCGAGCGGTCAATGGTTTCTTCCCATTCATCACCTTCCACTTGAATGATAATGGCAGGCTTGCGGTAGCCGGTAGCGTCAATGGCCGTATCAATTTTCAATACAGTTCCCGATACGGAAGAATGGATGGGAGCAGATACGAAACCTCCCGCTTCTGCTATCAACGTGCCAACTTTCACTTTATCACCTTTGGCAACAACAGGTTTCGCTGGTGCCCCAATGTGTTGCGAAAGTGGAAAGGTTGCCTGTTTGGGCAAAGCCGCCGCCTGGGTGGCAACCTCATGTGTGAACTTATTTTCATCGGGATGAATGCCTCCAATTCGGAATGTTCTCAGTTTCATGCTTTCTCCTCCTTTTTTAATCTAACTTCTTTGTTGTCGTTCTGACAATCCCCTGCTCCGTTTGCCCCGGCAGTTTCATCAGATGGTTTTGCGGCTGAGGCAACGGTCGGTTTCTGAATAGGGAAATTGACCGTATGGATGGCATGGGTGGGACAAACGTCAACGCATTTTCTACACAATCTGCATTTATAAGAGTCAATATAACTGAGATTGTTGGTTATCGTGATGGCATCAAACTTGCACTCTCTCAAGCATTTGCCGCATCCGATACAAGCAACTTTGCAGGCTTTCATAGCCACAGGTCCTTTGTCTTGGTTCACACAACTCACAAATACCCGCTTACCTTTAGGCCCTTTCTTTCTCAATTCTATGATGCGACGAGGGCATGCTTTGACGCAGGCACCACAAGAAGTACATTTGTCCTCGTCAACTTCAGGAACTCCTGTCTCTTCATTGATATGAATGGCATCGAAACTACACGCCTCTACACAATCGCCACAGCCCAGGCAACCAAAACCGCAAGCTGTCTCGCCGGCTCCCGTTGCATGCATGGCCGCGCAAGTACGAAGTCCATTATATTCGGCAATGCGAGGGCGGTGTTCGCAAGTTCCATTACACCGTACAACAGCAACCATCGGTTCAGAGTTGGCCATGGCCATACCCAGCAAGTCTGCTACTTTTGTCATCACCTCTGCACCACCCACAGGACAAAGAAGACCTTCGATAGACCCTTGGTCTGCGCCTTTAACCAAGGCGTCTGCCAATCCTGAACACCCAGGAAATCCACATCCACCACAATTGGCTCCCGGCAGCGCTTCCACAACCATTCCAAGACGAGGATCTTCCTTGACGGCAAATTTCTTGGAGCAGACATAGAGTATCACTGACGATACCAATGCAATGCCTCCCAGAACGATTACTGCGGTCAAAATAAAATTCATAATGCTATTGTTTGTATAAAATTAGTAATTCAACTGTTTTTTTTCTATATTGAAAGAAAATTTTTGCCCCAGGCGATTTCTCATCACATACAAGATGGTATAATAAGGTATCATACTGCAAATGCCTGTCATTGCCATCAATGGCTCTTGGTCTGTAAATGCGCTACTGAAAAACACAGTCGTTACAAGAATGACAAAAGGAATGACAAAAGCAACAATCACTGCATTTGCTCCCGTATGCAAGGAGGTAGTGACCAGTACCGATTCGCCGATGGAAAAATGGTGAATGTCCTTGACATCATATATGTCTATGTTTTTTTCTTTCGATTCAGAAACATGGCAATGGCCAGACACCTTGCAAGATGCACATGCTGACGTTTGCATAATTCTTACCTTAATGCACCCATTTCCAATCTTTTCTATGATACCTTCATGAACTATCTTGTCGCCCATTGTTCGTCCTCTAAAAATGAATCCCACATGTTATGCGAGTTTATAGATGCAAAGATACGATTATATTTTGAACTGAAAATAAAAATAAGAAAATAATGTGTCAAATCGTATGAAAAGACGGCATAAATATCTAATTTGTCAAAATCATATGTGATTATTTTGTAATTAAGGCAAAATGATGTACTTTTGTTGTCAAAAAAATCATCATTATGAAAATGAACGAGCAAACCTCAAAACAAATAGAAAGAGCCATCAGAAAGATTGCCCAGAAACTGCCGGCAGATGAAGAAGTGTCATTGCTGACGGACATTCATTTACAAGTTTCTCAAGACAGTGGCGAAATGATTGCTTATGATGATGATGAGCAGGAAATCACAAGATGCGTTGTTGAACAATGGATCGAAAACAAAGACGAGAACTTCTATGAAGAGGTTGCTGCCATCTTGCGCAAAGAACTTCACCACATGCAAGACATTGTGGATAAATTGGGTATCATGAAACCTTACAGTTTCGTTCTTGAGACAGACGATAAAGACACTGTAGCTGAACTCTACGTGGCAGACGATGACACAATCATTATTGGAGGTGACTTGATGGAAGGAATAGACAAGGAACTGGATGATTTCTTTGAAAAACTAATGAAAGAATAATATAAAACCAAGTTTTTCCTATCCCCCTATCGCTTTGTCCTTGAACGAAGCAGAAACAGGGAAATCCCCATGCTAAGCACAGACAACAAACCTCCTGCCGTCCAATAAACGGCACCGGAAAGACATCTCTCCACTCCAAATGTCAACCAACCAATAGGTAGTTGCAAGCAGGCAAATTTGACAACGGACACTGACATTTTATAGCAATACCTTATTCTTGCGTATGTGTTGATGACGATAATGTCAATAAGTCCGGTTGCCAACAGTCCCCACCCTATACCATCCAAGCCAAGCCATTTATAGCCACAGACAACCGACAAGACCATGATGGCGGCGCTGTACGCTTCCAATGCGAGGAATGCCAAAGAATCTCCTTTCGCTAAAGTGAGATACGCCACCGGCAGTTTCATGGCCCTAAGATACAGGGCAAGGATCGTGATTTGAGACATACCGACAACGGGCAGGAACTTATTCGTGTACAACAAAGGTATGATGACAGGCAGAAAGATGGTGAACAGCACCAACATGGGCGATATGAGAAGCAGGGTAACTTCCACCTGATGGTTCACCGCCAACGTTCTCCCCTCAATATCGTTGTTCAAGGCGGAAAGTCTGGGATAGTAGTCGGTTTCCATTGCCGTGAATATCATTCCAGCATACACCGTTGTCAGCATGAATCCGGCATTGTACAATCCCAATTCATCCAGCGAAGCATAGTTGCTGAGAAAAGAGCGGATGGCGAAATCGGCTCCAGTAGTAAATATACCGGAAATCATGAAAGCCACCCCCAACACCACCATTCCTTTCGACTGAAGAAGCGTGTTCTTGCTGATTTTTATCTTGGGTGGATGCAAACGATAGGAATAGCCAATGGTCAGAAGCATTTGTATGATGGCTGCAAGAACAAGCGAAGGCACAACGCCCGATATTCTATAATAGTAATAAATGGGTACCGATGTTACCAATGCTCCAATCACATTGTAAATAGTAACTGTAGCCAAAGCACGTAATTTTCTGATTCCCTTTAAAATAGAAGTTTCTCCTCCGGTAATGGCCATCATGGCTATGATGGGAGACAACGACACGAAATGCAGGCGGTGGTCACCCCAAGAAAACGAGAAATAATTGAGCAAGGGACCTAATGCCGCACACACTGCCATACCGAAAATGGCAGTCAAAAAAGCCAAAGTCCTCACCTGGCAAATGGCAGAATCCAGTCTTTCTTTGTCCTGCTGCTCGTATGCCTCAGAAATATTTTTCACAGAACTGGTGGGCAGCCCTAAATTCGTTCCGCTTGAAATAAAAGAAATCGTAGAATTGAACAACGAAATAAGTCCCACTCCTGAAGGTCCCAGCAAAACCGCCACCAACTTGTTTCTCACCAAACCAATGAGAATGGTCAGCCCTTGAATACCTCCGAACAAGCCTGTATATTTTAGGATATGCCTGTAACTGCTCCTTGTTTCTTGATTCTCCATCAGAATTAAAACGCACGAATGAATTAATTATTACACAATATCTTAATTTTCTCACCATCGCAAGTATATCTCCAAAAAATAATGTAACTTTGCAAAAATGAAATTATCTGTCATCATACCGGTATATAAAGTTGAAATGTCTCTTGAAAAATGTGTAGAGAGCGTTATCAGGCAGGATTACCGCGATCTGGAGGTGATTCTCGTAAACGACGGGTCGCCAGACAATTGTCCTGCCATTTGCAACCGTCTGGCTGATGGTGACAGAAGAATTTCTGTGGTTCACAAAACGAACGGAGGCCTCAGCAGCGCACGCAATGCGGGGATAGAAGTGGCCCGCGGAGCATACATCACCTTTGTTGACTCTGACGACACGCTGCATCCCGGCACTTTGGGCTTATTGATGAACACCATTGCCATGCATCCGGAGTACGACATTCTCGAATATCCCATTCTCTCGCACGAAGGAACTGCGAGAAAAGGTACATGGGAAATGGGCGAAAAGCATTATGTTGATATGGATGAGTATTGGTTCTCAACAAAGGCTTATCAACATACATACGCCTGCAACAAAATCTACAAGAGGTCTTTGTTCAACGAAGTGAGGTTTCCCGTCGGCCGTACTTTTGAAGATGTATGGACATATCCGCAACTACTGAAGAAAGCAAAAACAGTGGCGACAACAGACAACGGTTTGTATGAATATGCCTATAATCAGAATGGGATTACGGCCAAGGCTGGGAAAAAAGAACTCTCATCCCTGCTCGAAGCCCACTGCGACATCATCGGGAACGAAAGATTCTCGCCCACCCACCCTCTGTTCGTCCAATATTACATGCACGTTGTCAACATACAGTTGGACGTGTTCCGTTTAGGAGGAAAAATCATGTTGCCCAGATGCCATGGCTTGCCTTTTTCACCATTGGCCGTATGGAATCAAAAAATAAAGTTATTCGTCATTAACAGATTAGGGATAAGAATATTATGCCAGATTCACAAATCACTCAAAAACCGTTGGTAAGTTTCATCGTAACTTACTATAACGAACCGATTCAGATGCTCCAAGAATGTATAGAGAGCATCTTGGCCCTGTCTTTGTCAGAAACAGAAAGAGAAATTATTTTAGTGGATGATGGATCGGATGTCAGCCCGCTAAACGAAATGGCAGAATACAGGGAACATCTCATTTACCTCCGCCAGCAAAACAAAGGGGTGAGCGAGGCCAGAAACATGGGCATACAGATATGTAAAGGGCAATACATTCAGTTTGTTGATGCAGACGACTGCCTGATAATGGCGGGCTATGAACATTGTCTTGACATTGTGAGATTCCACGATGCAGACATGGTGATTTTCCAATCTACCGACGAAGGCACCGAAGTTGACACGCCTTATCTCTTTGACGGTCCGACAAGTGGAACGGAATATATGCGCAACAACAATCTCCGTGCCGCCGTATGGGGCTATATTTTCAGGAAAAAGATGTTGATTGATTTACGTTTTACTTCCGGCATCCAATATGGGGAGGACGAAAAGTTCACGCCACAGTTAATTCTACGGGCAGACAGATTGTATGCAACAGATACAAAAGCCTATTTTTACAGAAATAATCCCAATTCTGTTACCCACAGAAACGAAAAACGTTCTTTGGCAAAACATCTGGACGATTCAGAACACGTGCTTCTCTATCTCGACCATTTGGCGGCAACGCTTCCTGCCGCAGAACGGGTGGCCCTGCAAAGAAGGGTGGCCCAGCTGAGCATGGACTACATCTACAACATCATCATGCTGACACGCAGCAAGCACCAGTTGGAGCAGCGGCTGGAAAAGATGCACAAGCGAGGCTTGTTCCCACTTCCCGAACGCGATTATACCAGCAAATACAAGATATTCCGCCGCATGGCCAACAGCAAGACCGGACGCAACCTGTTGCTATACACCCTGCCTTATATCAATAAAGAGAGATAAAGAAAATGAAGATACTGCTGATAGGAGAATACAGCAATGTGCACGCCACGTTGGCAGAGGGGCTGAAGGCTTTGGGACACAAGGTGACGGTGATCAGCAATGGGGATTTCTGGAAAAACTATCCGCGCGACATCTCTTTGGTGCGGACTCTCACTCCGTGGGGAAGCGTCAAGTATCTGGCAAAACTCTATTCCGTTCTTCCGCGGCTGCGAGGATATGATGTGGTGCAACTCATCAATCCCATGTTTCTCGAATTGAAAGCCAAAAGGATTTTTCCCATTTATCGCTACCTGCGCAAGCACAACGGAAAAATGTTCCTGGGAGGTTTCGGCATGGATTACTATTGGGTGCACGCCTGCTGCACCGCCATGCCCTTGCGATATAGCGATTTCAATATAGGGAAAGAATTGCGAACCAACCCCGAAGCGTTGAAAGAACGGGCCGACTGGTTGGGAACGGACAAAGAAGAACTCAACAAACATATTGCCGACGACTGCGACGGCATCATTTCCGGACTGTATGAATATTGGGCGTGCTATCAGCCCGAATTTCCCCACAAGCACACGTTCATCCCTTATCCCATACACGTTGGCACTTCCAAAGAGTCGCCATCGGGCAACGCACGTGCATCGCTTCCATCACAAACGGACAAAGACTGCCCCACCCCTCGGCTCCCCCACTCTCCCGTAAAAGTCTTCATTGGCATCAACCGTGAACGCTCTTCCTATAAAGGTACCGATATCATGCTTGCTGCAGCCGAGCAAATTGAGAGGGAATATCCTGAAAAAATGACACTCATCAAGGCCGAGAGCGTTCCTTTTGAGCAATACCAACAAATGATGGATGGAAGCGATGTAATTCTCGACCAACTGTATTCCTACACCCCCTCCATGAACTCATTGCTTGCCATGTCAAAAGGAATCGTGGTGATGGGCGGCGGAGAGCCAGAGAACTACGAAATCATTCATGAAAAAACATTGCGCCCAATCATCAACGTAGCCCCTTCGTTCGACAGCGTTTACAAGGCACTCCTGCATATTGTGCAGCATCCTGAAATGATTCCCGAACTCAAACAACAAAGCATTGACTACATCCAAAAACACCACGACCACCTAAAAGTGGCACGTCAATACCTTGATTTCTATACGAACCACTAAAGAACAGAAAGAGATTACAGAGTAGTTTCTTGACAGGTGCAAGGAAGTTGACCTTATGATTGCTTTGTGCATACATCACGTACATTGCCTCATTTACTGCACTTGCAAGAAGATGTCGGTCTTTTCATTTCATTGTACACTTTGATGTTTTTTATCATAAAGGCCTTTCCGATTTCACAGCTATCTAAAAACCAGATACTTGAAAAATTTTCACATTGGTTGTAATATCCAAAGATTAGACATCGGTATATAGATTTTAAGCACGAAAATACTTGCTGAAAAATGGGCTTAACCGTTTATCAAGGTAGATAATGAACCTTTCAATGTTGAAAATCCATGAACCCAACAAAGGTTAATTCCGTTAATTTTGGGATGATTTTTTCCGCAGGATTTTCGTTCAAAATAGAAAAGTGAGGAATAGTCCGTTGGAAAATGGAGCGTTGAAAAGCCTGCGTTCCGTTGTCGGAAAAATGTCATTCAACGATGCCTGCAACCGCAAGGGACAATCCGTTGCGATGCATATCGCCATACCTTGCAACGCAAGGATTCATCCCACACCGACCCATCCATCATCCATTGGTGTCCAAACGAATATCCATGGAAAAACCGTTTTTGATGATTTTTCACAACACACTGGTAATCAAATGATTTCAAAACTGTTTGTTTTTTGATCATTTGAGCGGACGGACTAAATATTTTGAAACAAAGGCTGTTTTTCGTGTTAAAAAAGAACGGTTGAAGTGTTAAAATCTCCTTCTGCCAGGTGTTGTCACGCACGGTGGAAGGAGATTTTCCTATGTGTAGCCTCGCATTGGGGAATGGCCGTCAATCAAGTCCCAGCGATTTCTTGATGGCGGCAATCTTTTCGTCGCTTTCTTTTTCGCAACGGGCATAGCATCCGGTACATTTCATCTCGTTCTTGATTTCAAGGTAGAACTTGATTTTGGGTTCTGTTCCAGAAGGACGAACGCTCACCTTGTTGCCATCCTCGCAGAACCATTGCAGCACATTGCTGGTGGCTGGCATATCCAATGGCGTTTTGGTGCCGTCGGCATTGAACTGCTCCAATGTCTGATAGTCTTTCCACACGCACACCTTGGAACCTCCGATTTCCTTGGGAGGATTGTTTCGGAAATTGTCCATCATGGATTTGATTTCGTCTGCCCCACTCTTTCCAGGTTTTACCACGTTGATTGTGAACTCTTTCGAGAATCCGTACTCCAGATAGATATCCATGAGCACATCGTAGAGCGTCTTTCCCTGGTCTTTCGCCCATGCGCATATCTCTGCCAACAGCGAGCAGGCAGAAACGGCATCCTTGTCGCGAACGAAATCTTGTGCAAGGAATCCGTAGCTCTCTTCACCGCCGCCAATATATTTTTGCTTGCCTTCAGAGATGGCAATTTCGCGGGCAATCCATTTGAAACCTGTGTAGCAATCACGCATTTCCACATGCTGCCTGTCGGCAATCTCTTTGATAACCTCGGTGGTGACAATGGTTTTCACGATGAAGTCGGAAGGCTGCATCTTTCCTGTTGCCAATCGGTTTTTGATGATGTAGTAGAGAAACAGCAAACAAGTCTGGTTGCCATTGATGAGCACCCATTCGCCGTTGCTGTCCTTGCAGGCCATGCCCACGCGGTCGGCATCGGGGTCTGAGGCCATCACGATGTCGGCATCCAGTTCTTTGGCATCCCTGAGTGCCAGGGTAAGCGCCTCCGGATTTTCAGGGTTGGGCGAAACCACCGTTGGGAAATCGCCACTGCGTTTCATCTGTTCTTCCACACAATGCACGTTTTCAAATCCCCAATGCTTCAATGAGCGAGGTATCATGGTCATTCCCGTTCCGTGGAGCGGAGTGTAAACGATTTTCAAATCTTTCTGACGCTTGATGACTTCGGGATCGATGGAGATGGTCTTGATGAGGTCAAGGTAAATCCGGTCGATTTCCTCCCCTATCGTTTCGATGAGTGCCCTGTTAGGCGTGAACTTCACATCCTCGATCTTCACCTTGTTCACCTCTGCTATGATGCCTGCATCGTGAGGGGCCAATACCTGCGCACCGTCCTCCCAATAGGCCTTGTAGCCATTGTACTCGCGGGGATTGTGCGAGGCCGTAATGTTCACACCAGCCTGGCATTGGTAGTGGCGGATTGCAAACGAACATTCGGGCGTAGGGCGCATGTCCTCAAAAAGATACACCTTAATGCCATTGGCAGAAAATATGCTGGCTGCGGTTTCGGCAAACAAACGGCTGTTGTTGCGGCAGTCGTGGCAGACAGCCACTTTGATTTGGTCGCGGTCGGCGAAATTCATCTTCAGGTAGTTGGCGAAGCCTTGTGTCGCCATCCCCACCACATAAATGTTCATGCGGTTGGTGCCTGCTCCCATGATGCCTCTCAGACCACCGGTTCCAAACTCCAACGTCCGATAAAAACTGTCTATCAATGCCGTTTTATCCGCATTGTCAATCATTGCCTGCACTTCATTGCGCGTTTTCTCATCGAAAGAGGGCGACAGCCATTGCCGGGCCATCTGCTCACATTGCTTGATAAGCTCTGCGTTATTTTCCATAAATAGAACGAATTAAATAGTTTAATGTCACAAAGGTACGACAAAACATTTTAAGTACAAAATTAATCATGGCTTTTTGCAGGGTTCGTGCTAAAATCATTATCTTTGCAGACAAAAACAAAAGCATGATGGATTTGCATTTTACGGGAATTGTGATTGCTGTAAGCACTTTTTTGCTGATCGGTGTTTTTCATCCGATTGTGATAAAGACCGAATACTACACAGGCACGCGCTATTGGTGGGTGTTCATGGTTTTGGGCATGGCAAGCATTTGCGGGGCTTTGGTGATGGAGGACGTGCTGTACTCGTCGTTGCTGGGCGTACTGGGGGCTTCTTCGCTCTGGACTATCGGGGAACTGTATGAGCAAAAGAAACGGGTGCAAAAAGGCTGGTTCCCGATGAATCCTAAAAGGAAACACGAATACAAGGCGAAAGATACAGACAAGGAATCATCCTTTTAAAAGCACAGATCGTGAAAACTTCTCTGATTGTTGTAGGAAAAACAGTGAACAAACACATAGCAGCCTGCATAGACGACTATGTGGAGCGCATTGGGCATTATATGCCATTCGGCATTCTAACCGTTCCGGAACTGAAGAACACGAAAAGCATGAGCGAGGAGCAACAGAAAGAACGCGAGGGCGAAGCCATTCTGAAGCAGGTGCAGCCCACCGACTGGCTGGTGTTGATGGACGAGCATGGGGCTGAATACAGGAGCATGGAGTTTGCTGCATGGATAGAAAAGAAACAGCAGACGGCACGCAAACTGGTTTTTGTGATTGGTGGGCCTTACGGATTTTCGGAAGAAATACGGGCACGAGCCAACGAGAAGATTTCTTTATCGAAAATGACGTTCTCGCACCAGATGGTGCGTTTGGTTTTCGCAGAACAGATGTACAGGGCTTGTACCATCATAAAAGGCGAGCCATATCATCATGAATGATGCCCACTGTCGCTTCGATGGCAACGCATGCCCAAAGACCCCAAGGCTTCTATCTGTTCTTGTTTTTCAGATACCATGAATGCGAAAAGAAAAGATATTGCAATAATGACAAAAACGTTGCACCCAAAGCAATAAAAACAATGGCCCGATGGTTGCCGTAAAAAAAAGCAAACCCTGTAAAGAGCCCCAGAGACAGCCCCACTTCCCAGGCTATCAAGTAGGTGCTTTGGGAAGTTCCTCTCTGACAATGATGGCTCAGTTTAATGAAAAACAAAAGAAATCTGCTGCATGAAATCCCTATTCCCAAACCGATAAACAAAGGCGAAAGATAATGTAGAGATGCGCCCATACCTGAAAGCATCATGAGCAATGCTGCTCCTATGAGCAACAGGCTTGCGACAACCTCGCTTTTCAGTTCGGCATGCACGAAAACGAAACGTTGGGACAACAAGGCAAGAAAAAATCCTGTCATCATCATGGCATAGAACATTTCATCGTGCTGCATGCTGACGATCAATCCCACGGTAAAGGTGATGAGCACCAAATTGACAAACAGCCATTTGCTTTGGGGAAGAAAATAGCGATCCAAGGAAAAGAACTTCAGATGGTCTTCGGGAGCCTTGAAAGGAAAACTGACCAATCTTATCAAGATGATGGACAGCAGACAGCAGGCCATGGATATGAGCAATACGCCATCCAGTCCGTAGTATGGATAGACTGTCAACGAAACGATAGGCCCCAAGGGAAGAGAAAAACGACAAAACCATGTTGCGCTGTGGTTGGCCTCCGTGCGCCGGAACGACTCACAGGTGTCAATCACCAAAGTACTGAGCAGCACCATTTGCGACAACCCGAACATGGCACCCGAAATGATGCGCAAAACAAGTACAACAGGGAATATGTTGCGTACACTGCCTTGGATGCAAAGCGTATGCTCGGTGTAATAAAGAACGGCAAGGCATACCAACAAAACGAACACGGACACCATGCACACCCGATTGCGCCGATACTGCTGCACCAACCAAGAAGTAAAACCTCCCAAAAGAAAGGTGCCCGCACCGAAAGCCCCCATGCACAATGCCATTTCGGAGGGTGTGCAATACTTCAGCAACCAAAGGGGAAGAATGGGGATGAGCATGTATGCCGACATGGCAAGAAACATGTTGGCAAACGCCAAATACCAAAAATCACGATGCCATAACTTTACGTGAACAGGAGTGCTCTGCGTATTCATTTTATGCTGGAATATAACTGTTTATCGGGTAGCGACAACATGGTCGCTCAATGTCGCATAGTCTAAAGAGAGATAGTCGGGGATTACAAATTTACACATGGGGGCAATCGTATCACAAGGATTGGTAGTGGAAAGCCCCACAACGGTCATCTCAGCCGCATTGCCAGAGCGAATGCCGTTCAAACTGTCCTCAAACACCACACATTCGTCCTTGTCTTTTCCCAAACGGGCAGCTGCTTTCTGGTAGCAATCGGGCGACGGCTTACTCTCTTCAAAATCTTCAGACGTGAGAATGGCATCAAAAAGATCCTTGAAATCGGGAATCTGGGCATAGACTGCACCCATCTTGGCCATGTTGCTGCTCGTCACAACGGCAGTTTTCACCCCACACTTGCGCAAATCGGCAACAAATGGCTTCAAGCCTTTAACATAGTTGAATTTCATCTGATTTTCAAATGCGTGCAAGCGACGGGTGACAACAGTTCTCTCTTTCTCGAGGTTGCCACTGAAATAACCATTGAAAATTTGCGACAATGTTTGCCCTTTGATTTTTTGCTCCAGTCCAGGCTGTTCCGGATAATACAGACTGAATTGTGATTTCCAGAACGTGGAATAGTCCGACTCTGTATCTAAAATCACTCCGTCAAGGTCAAACAGTGCTGCCTTTATTCGTTTCATCAATATTTTATTTTATTGGTAACTGCCTGCAAAATTACATAAAATCCTCAAATATAAGGAATATTATTTGTCGTTTTCCTATGTTTCAAGTATATTTGCACCTTGAACGATATAGAATATAAATGAAAAAAGCAATATATTTCATTTTCTCAGCATTTCTCGTGGCCAATGTCTTGGCTGCATGCGGAAAAGGGAAAGAAACAGACAACGGGGGGCAACACACATTAGACTTCGACAGCATTGTAATTGACACTATGGCGCATCTCACCAATTCAAAGACGTCGCCTATTGTCGAAATACACTTGAACATCAAATATGCAAAAGGGAAGAATGCCGACATCATCAACGATTCTCTGCTGCGTTCGGGTATTCTAAGTCCCGACTATATCTCACTCATGCCTTCAAAACTCTCTGTTGCCAATGCTTTGGACAGTTTTGCCACCAAGTTCGTGCAAGATTATAAAAGAGATTTCGGCATTCTGTATGCCCAGGACACAGAACATGCCACAGCCTACCGTGTGCAATATTCCAACAATACATTTTTGACACAGGGCAAAAATGGCATTCTCAACTACTTTTCACATTCTTACAGTTATTCGGGAGGTGCGTACGGCATGGACGTGCTTTTGGTAAAGAATATCGATGGGAAAACCGGAAAAATTCTCAAGCCAACAGACGTCTTTGTACCTGGATTTGAACAGCCTCTCGCCGATATGATTGTGGAGAAATTGTGCGACCTTTATCAGGTGAAAAATTTGAAAGGGCTTCAAGAAAAGGGAATTTTCCAGAACATGGAGCCATACGCAACAGACAATTTCGTATTGGGCAGGGATGGAGTAGATTTCATCTATTGCGACTCTGAGATTGCTCCTCATGCTGTAGGGCAAATTAAAATAAGTTTTTCGTATGACGATGTGGAAAAGGTGTTAAAGAAATAATCAACAACAACAAGGGCACAAAACAAATGCCACAAAATCTGGCAAGTGCAATGAACAGCATAAATGAAAGAAGATGGATATCATTCTAAAATATTTTCCCGAACTGAGCGAAAAACAAAAGATACAGTTTGCAGCTCTCAGTGATCTTTATCGAGATTGGAACGAAAAAATAAACGTTATATCTCGCAAAGACATCGAAAACCTGTATGAACATCATGTCCTTCACTCACTTGCCATTGCCAAAGCATTCAATTTGAAAGACGGGACCGATGTGCTTGATTTCGGAACGGGTGGCGGTTTTCCCGGAATACCTTTAGCAATAATGTTTCCCAAATGCAGATTCAAACTGATAGATGGAACAGGAAAGAAAATCAAGGTGGCACAGGAAGTGGCCC
>JALFBL010000013.1 GCA_022773395.1 Prevotella sp. | reverse complement strand
GCAGACTTCGAGGATGGAAGCCATGGAAAGACCGGGGCCTGAGTGTCCGTGATACTGGATGATGATGTCGGGATGCTTTGTCTTGATGGCCTTGGTGAGCGCGCCCAGCATGGCGGGCTGGCCGATGCCGGCCATGTCTTTCAGACAGATTTCCTGTGCTCCGGCCTCAATCACTTGGTCGGCGATGTTACTGTAATATTCAACCGTGTGCACCGGTGATGTGGTGATGCACAGTGTTGCCTGTGGCGTCATGCCTGCGGCAAGTGCCCATTTTACGGAAGGTATGATGTTGCGGACGTCATTCAGACCGCAGAAGATACGGGGAATATCCACGCCCTGTGCGTGCTTCACTTTGTATTGCAGTTCGCGAACGTCATCGGGTACAGGATACATGCGCAATGCGTTCAGGCCGCGGTCGAGCATGTGGGTTTTGATTCCCACCTCGTTGAACGGCTTGCAGAATGCGCGCACCGCATGATTGGGATTCTCTCCTGCCAGAAGGTTCACCTGTTCGAATGCGCCACCGTTGGTTTCTACGCGAGAGAAACATCCCATGTCGATGATTGCCGGTGCAATGCGCTCCAGCTGGTCTTTGCGCGGCTGAAATTTGCCCGAACTTTGCCACATGTCTCGATAAACAAGACTGAACTGAATTTTTTTCTTCATAATTCTTTGTTCGTTAAAATAGTTGATACGTGTATGTTTGATTATTGTTGTCTTTTTGACGTAAAAAGCCTAAAGAACGCCCATTCTAAAGCTCTTCACAGTATCAACTGCAAATATAGCGTTTTTTTCTCAATCGGCCATCATCCCCCATGAAAAATCAGTGACTTTTACGCAAAATAGGCGAAAATCGCCGTCATCATGTTCGATTCTTCTTCATTTTGCTATCTTTCCTTTGCATTATCGGGCATGGTGGGTGGCGAATCGCTCTTCGGCCATTCGCTCGTATTTGGTGTCTGGTCTACCGTAATTGGCGTATGGGTAGATGCTGATTCCGCCACGGGGAGTGAACAGTCCTGTCACCTCTATGTATTTGGGCGACATCAGGGCGATGAGGTCCTTCATGATGATGTTCACGCAGTCTTCGTGGAAATCGCCGTGATTGCGGAAACTGAAGAGATAGAGTTTCAGGCTTTTGCTCTCCACCATGCGCTCACCGGGAACGTACATGATGCGGATTTCCGCAAAGTCGGGCTGCCCTGTAATGGGGCAGAGGGATGTAAATTCAGGACAGTTGAACTGCACCCAGTAGTCGTTGCCGGGATGTTTGTTCTCGAATGTTTCGAGCACTGCCGGGTCATAGTCCATCGAATAGCGTGTGGGGGTGCCCAGTGCCTTCAGCCCTTCTTCTTCTCTTCTGTCTTCCATTTTTCTAAAATATGCTGTATTTTACATTTACGTCGTAAACGTCTTCTCCTTCATATTCCTTTGTTTTGCGCACCACACGGATGGTGACGGGCAGTACGATGATTTCGTAGAGCGTTTTCAGAATCACCTGCGAAACAATCAGTTTTGGCATTTCTTCCATCGGCACCACTCCGCCCAATGCCAGGGGGAAGAATATCAGCGAGTCGGCCGTTTCGCCGAAGATGGTGCTCACCACCGCCCGGAGCGAGAAATGCTTTCCCTTTGAACTCACCTTCATGCGGCTCATCACGTAGGCATTGATGAAACTTCCTGCGAGGAAGGCCACGAACGAGGCTGCGGCAATGCGGGGAGCCAGTCCGAAAATGGCATGGAATCCCGTTTCGTTGTTCCAATAGGGTGCGCCCGGTATGGCATCGGCAATCGATCCGAACATCACAAAGAGGAAGTTCATGGCAAAGCCCAGCCATATCAGCAGTCGGGCACGGCGATAGCCCCACACTTCGCACACGCAGTCGTTGATGATGTAAGAGACCGGGAACACGAGCAGTCCGCCCGTAATGCTCAATGTTCCAATAGCTATTTGCTTGGTTTCAAGCACGTTTGCCGTAATGAGGCAAACGCAGAAGAGAATGCTGAGAAACAGAAACAGCACGCTCACGTCGTTTTGTCTTTTTTTCATTTTTCTTGTTTTTTAAGAGGTTGCAAGCACTCTAACGAATTTTCTTTTTTCCTATTTCACTTCTATTTGTCTAAATGTTCATGACCAGCCACGCGATGTATCCCACGAAAACGGAAATCAGCAAAGCGCCTTCCCAGCGGGCAACGGTGTATTTCGTATAACTGAATCCCCACAGCAGCAGCATGCTCGCGAGCATGATGGCTTGGTCGATGTCCGTGATGCCTTGGAGATCCATCGGGAGCACCAGTCCCGTAATGCCCAGAATCATCAGGATGTTGAAAATATTGCTTCCTATCACGTTGCCGATGGCAATGGCCGACAGGCCTTTCCGGGCGGCCACCACGGTTGTCGCCAGTTCCGGCAGGGAGGTTCCGCATGCCACGACCGTGAGGCCGATTACGGCATTGCTCACTCCCAGTGATCGTGCCACCGACGTGGCTCCATCTATAAACCAGTTGCTTCCTGCTATGAGGCAGGCCAGTCCCAATACCACATGAAACGTGGCCAGCCATGGGTTCAGATCTTTGGCCTCTTCCTCTTCTCCCATCGCTGATTTTCCTGTTTTGGCCAAGCGCAGGGTGTAGGACATGAAAGCCAGGAAGGCAATGAAGAGGATGCCTGCTTCCATGCGTGTGATTTCGTTGTCGTGGCCCATCGCTGCCAGCATGGCCGAGGCTCCTACGGCAAACGGCATGTCCTTGCGCACGGTGTGTTTGCTGATGGTGATGGGAGCCACCATGGCTGCCACTCCCACTATCATCAGCGTGTTGAACGTGTTGGAGCCGATGACGTTGCCCACGGCAATGTCGGAGTTTCCTTTGATGGCCGACATGAGCGACACGAAAAATTCGGGCATGGAAGTGCCCATGGCCACAACCGTGAGGCCAATCACCATCTGGGGGATGTTCATGCGCCGTGCCAGTGTCGTGGATCCGTCGGTCAGCAGGTCGGCTCCCCACAGCACCAAGATCATTCCCAATATAATCAGTACGATGTCCATGATTGAGTGCAAAGGTAGTTAAAAAAATGCAGATACGAAAAAGAATCGGCAAGTATTTGTGCGGAAGATGCTCTTTCAGGCTGTCTTCGCTGGCCGTTTGCTTCTTTGTCATTTGCCGATTTTCGGTGCCTGGCTCAGGAAAAATTGGAGAACCTTCTGGCGGTCGTAGCTCTTTTCTTTTTCCAACGAGCCTGTTTCCTGAGTATGGATCACCTTGCCAGTTTTGTCGAGAACCACGAGTACGGGGAAGCCGTGGCGGGGGCTGCCGAGCCGTTTCATCATGGCTGCAGCCTGGCGGGCCTTTGCTCCGTTGCCCTTTTTGCGCGGGTCGTAGTTCACGTGGATATAAACGAAGTGGTTGCTGACGGTTTGGCTGATGGTGCTGTCGCTTGCGATGAAATCGGCCAACCGCAGGCACCAGGGACACCAGTTGCCGCCTATCTGGCAGATGACGTGTTTTCCTTCTGCCGCAGCCTGTGCAACGGCCTTGTCGATTTGTTCCAGCGGATTGATGTTCTCGTCGTACACTTTTTTCAATGTGGCCTGTGCGCTTGCCGTCAAAGCCATGAGTGCGGCCAACAGCGCCATTGTCAATCTTTTCTTCATAGTTGTGTCTCTTTTTTCGGTTATGTTGATTCTTGGATGGATGTCCGTCCTTTCTTCAACCTGTTTTTTTGTTGCACAAAGATAGGAAATATATTTGTAATGCGGTAGGTTTTCGTGGTTTTTATGAGGGGATAAAGTCATTTTTCTCTTTATCCGGCATGATGTCTGTCGGAGGCAACCTCCTGTTTCCGTTTTTTTGACAAATGCCCCCTTGGTTTTGTTTGGGTTTTCTGTGAGAACAGAGCAATGGTTGGCCATTTTGACGGGAAGCGGAGGTTTCGCATTGCTGGAAAACGGGATGGAGAGTGTGGAAAAACGGCATAAAAAGCGTGGAAACGTGATTTTTCTGCTTTCGGGGCATCGGTTGCTGCGTCAGGGATGTTCCGGTGCAAGGCAACGGATGCTTCCTCGAAATTCAACCAATCGTCCGTTGCCTTGCAAAACATCATCGGACGGTGTGCAACCGAGCATTGGTTGGTGGGTAGCCATTGTTGGCGGAAATGGGCGGAAAATGGGGAAAATGTGATTTCGGAATCATGGAAAGCGCGTGTTGGATGGTGGTTTTCATCTTGAAACATCATCCTTTGGCGGGTTTTTCTACGGCCGTTTTGGCTGGATGTAACTGATGATGACTGCAAGTTACTGGCTGCCAGTGTATTGTGAAAATATTCGTTTTTTGCTGGTTTGCCGCATAAGGTCAGGCCTGTGACGTACAGGCCATTCCCAGCGTACGAAAAAATGTAAAGTTTTCTTAAAACAACGGGTGTGGAAAGGGATGAGGTGGACAGAAAAATCCCCGGCCGCACAGCGACCGGGGATTCGTCACTAACAATCACATCCTTAAAATCTATTTCATCTACACCTTGTTTTTTTAAGATTTTTTCCTGTTATCCTGATCTTCTTTTCCTTTTCCTCACTTTCATCTGTAGCCCGTTCCCCTTGTCTTTTGCAATAGCGGTATCGGGCCTTATTC
>JALFBL010000004.1 GCA_022773395.1 Prevotella sp. | reverse complement strand
GACGGCAGCGCCTGCCTCATCGAGACCACCGTGGCGGGCGTCAACCCCGTGAAACACACGGGAGCGCAGACCCGCGCCGACATCACCACGGCCATCACCCAGAAGTTCTCCTCCATCGGCTACCGCGGCACCACAGCCGCGGGCATCGGCACCACGCCGTGGTTCCACAACAAGGAGACCAATGCCGACGGCACGCTCGCCAGCCCCATCCTCTGGGCGTGGGCGCAGCGCTACGGCAAATTCTACGGCATCTCGCCGCAGGTGACGAGCGCCTACAACAAGCTCACCGTTTCCGACGCCACATACGCGGGCACGCCCTACGTCGAGTTCGAGGCGGAGACGGACGTGAAGAAGCAGAAGGACCTGATGACCGCCTGTTCGGGCGTGGTACACTACGCCACCCGCAATGTCGCTCCCACCACCAACCTCGCCTTCCGCCACGCCCTCACCGCCGTGCGCTTCAAGGTGGGCCAGAACCTGTCGTGGAACAAGACCATCAGCAAGGTGGAGATCATCGGCGCCATGAGCAAGGGCAAATACACCCTGCCCACCGACGAGACCGGTGCGGGTGCCGGCTGGAGCGGACAGAACACTCCGGCCACCTTCACCCTCGGCGGTGACGGTACGGTGAATGTGAGCACCTCAGCCGCCGTGAACAACATCATTGTGGGCAATGCTGGTGACAACTATACCTTCTACATGATCCCGCAGCCGCTCTCCGGCGTGAGCGTGAAGATCCACTTCGCCGACGGCTCCACGCCCATCACCGCCAGCCTCTCGGGCACGTGGAAGCCCGGCACCACGAAGACCTACGCCCTGTCGCAGAACACCTCCACGTGGGCCTACACGCTGACCGTCACCCCTACGCTCGGTCCCGTTGCCTATGACCAGACCAATGCAGGCAACTACACCGTCCAGAGCTACCGCACCGATCCTGCCACCAGTACCCAGCAGCCCGTGAAGTGGAAGGTCGTGGGCTATCAGGAAAGCACGGACGGCGGTGCAACTTTCGGGATGGAGACCACCGCCAAGCCTGCATGGCTCACCGCCCTGTCTTTGGAGGAGGGCAATGGCGGCACGGCTGCTGAAAGCGGCACGGCCACCCTTACCAAATACATTACTGACCGCCTGGCCGCCTATAACAACGTGCTGAAAACTGCCGCACAAAAAGGCTCTGCAGGAAGTCCCTATGATCTCTCAACCAAGGGAAGTAGCACGACACGCAACACCGCCAACAGTTACCTCATCTCCGCTCCGGGATATTACAGCATCCCACTGGTCTATGGCAACGCCATCAAGGGTGGTGCGGACAATCCCGGCTCTTACAAGACATCCCACACAGGAACATATATCCTGACCAACTTCAAGGACCATGCCGGCAATGACATCACCTCTCCCTACATCAACGTGCAGAACGGCTCCGACCCTGCCACACAAGCCAGCATCGTGTGGACTGACCAGAGCGGTATCGTGGACGGCCTGTCTGTAACCAATGCCGGTGCCAACTCTTTTGTTAACTTCCACGTCCCTGCCGACAAGATCAGGAACGGCAATGTCGTCATCGCCGTCAAGAACGCTTCGGGTACTATTATGTGGTCTTGGCATCTTTGGTTCGACCATGACGACGTGCTCGACATCATTCCCGTGAAGAACCACGGTGGCATCACCTACAACTTCACCAAGCAGACGCTCGGCTTCGTCTATCGCAAATGGGTGGGTTCCACTTATGACAAGCCTCGCGTAGTGCGTGTCAAGGTTGAGCAGACCGTTGCCAATGGTGGTGCAAAGCAATTCGCCTACATTGACATCACGCAGAATCCCGGCAGCGGCGTCAAGGAAATTTCTTCTACGCTCTATCAGTTCGGTCGCAAGGATGCCATGCCGGGCGTGCAGACTGTGAGTGACGGCTCCTTCACGCCAAATGGTGGCAACAATATGTCCATCCAGAATGGTATTCAGAATCCGGGGACATTCTATACTTTGGGTAGCAGCTGGGATCCGGGCTACGCTCAATACAATCTCTGGTCAATGGAGAATACCGCAACCGGCTTCAATGATGCCGCCGTCACCAAGACCATCTACGACCCCTGTCCTGCCGGTTTCAAGATGCCTGCATCAAATGCTTTCACAGGCTTTACCACCAATGGACAGAACAATGGTCCAAAAAATGTCAGCGGTGCTTGGGACAACGGTTGGAACTTCAACAACAAGATTTCCAGTCCTGACGCCACCGTTTATTTCCCCGCTTCGGGTGATCGCGGCCACAACAACGGTTCGCTGAACCACGTGGGCAGCTACGGCTGCTATTGGTCGGCCGTCCCGACCTACACGGGCAGCGGTTGCTACCTGTTCTTCAGCCAGTGGATCGTGTACCCGCAGCACAGCTGCAATCGGTCTTGCGGGTTGTCCGTCCGCCCCGTCTCAGAATAATTCGATTGATTTGATTCATTCGTTTTATTGCCTGTGGCCTTCAAAGCCGCCCGTCAAGGATGAATAACCGTCCGCAATCTTCCGCACCTCGTTCATGGGGTGCGCGTGGGGAAAAGCTCGCTCTTTGGCATACTGACACACACGACGGAAGTGAAAATCCGCGGCACGGATTTGGAGTTGTCGCAGAAAAACAGTGTATTCCGTCCCACGCTTCATATCGTTTGGAGCGTGGGACGATTGCCTTTTCTCTCCATTGCCGAGATTTTCGCTTTCCCTCGTGTGGTCAGTGTGCCAATGGTTTTATGTCGGCATTGCAGGTTTATTAACATACCATTGGTCGGTCAATAGATGAACCTGTTTGGAGAAAGCGGTGCATGTCCCTTCCTGATGAGAAAATGGCGATAGTTAATCAAAGAAGTCCATCGTCAAGGTCGCTACGGGTATATTTTCCTTGCGGCAAATGTGAAGCCTGCCCAGAAAGTGTTTTGGGGCGGTTACGGCAGTTATTTCAAGGATTTGGACGGCTGTGTGTTCGAGGTAATCCGTTTGGGGGACAAGGTCTGTGATATGCCATAAGCATTGCCATACGAGGAAAAAACAGAAGCCTTGCAGTGGATGTATGCAAGTAAGCACAGATAAACCAACGCATTGCCGAAAATGCAAGATAAAAGATTGCGTGCAGATAAGAAAGATAACCCATCATGATGAGGAATTTCCAGATGGGACTTGGAGATTCACCCACGATTTTTTAAATCTTGTTGATGTCCACATATCCATGCAATACGGCGTAAATGGTGAGTGCGCTGACACTTTTGGCCTCGAGCTTTTCCATGATTTTGCGGCGATGGGTCACCACCGTGGCAAGCCCGATGCTCAACTTGTCTGCAATCTCTTTGTTGATGTATCCTTGGACAATCAGCGCCAGCACTTCCAGTTCCCTGCCTGTGAGGCGTTTCTTTTTAAAAACTTGAGTCATGGCAGGCAAATTTTTTCCACCGTGATGTGCGCCCTGTGCCAGATGGATCAAGGCATGCGTCAGTTCCTTTACGGGAACATTGACATGCAAACAGTGAAAATCGTTCATCTTTGATTCCAATGAAGTTGTCAGAACAATTGTCTTTCGTTTTCTCTCAAGGAAAAACAATCTGTTGTTGATGGCAATGTTCATGGCAACGAAAAAGTGGAAGTATTGGTCAGGGGTGTTTGCTTGCAACTCTGCAAAGGAACTGAAGGAATCGACAGTGACGATTGGCATGATTTCTGACAGCAAACTTTTCAATCCCAACACAGCCAGTGTGTTGGGATCGATGATTGCAAATTTTGGAGCATTTTCCATTATATTCATATTGTTTTTTTCGTTTCTATGACAAGAATCCGAGCAGGGCGCCTGCTGCTACAGCAGAACCTATGACCCCTGCCACATTGGGACCCATCGCATGCATCAGCAAGAAATTGTGGCGGTCGTATTCCAGTCCTACATTATTTGAGATACGTGCGCTCATAGGAACGGCAGAAACACCGGCGTTTCCAATCAACGGATTGATTTTCTTTTCCTTGGGCAGGAAAATGTTCATGAGTTTGACAAAGCCCACACCACTTGCGGTTGCAACAATAAATGCGCAGGCACCAAGGAAAAATATGAAAATGGTGTTGAGTGTCAGAAACTCGCTTGCCTGTGTGGAGCAGCCTACGGTGAGTCCGAGAAGGATAACCACAATGTCGTTCAATGCATTTCCTGCCGTTTTTGCCAGTCTGGTGGTTTTTCCGGATTCCTTCAGCAAGTTTCCAAAGAAGAGCATGCCTAAAAGTGGCAAACCGGAAGGAACGATAAAAGTGGTGAGGAGCAGTCCGATGATGGGGAACAGAATGCGCTCGGTTTGAGAGACGTGGCGTGGTGACTTCATGCGTATGAGGCGTTCTTTCTTGGTGGTGAGAATACGCATCAATGGTGGCTGGATGACCGGCACCAACGCCATGTAGGAATAAGCGCAGACGGCAATGGCACCCATGAGATTGGGGGCTGTCTTGGACGACAGGAAGATGGCGGTTGGGCCATCGGCACCTCCGATGATGGCAATGCCGGCTGCCTGATTAGGTTCGAAACCTAAGGCAAGGGCAGTCATATATGCCCCGAAAATGCCGAATTGTGCTGCGGCACCGATAAGAATTAATTTAGGATTGCTGATGAGCGCCGAAAAGTCAGTCATGGCACCAATTCCCAAAAAGACCAGCGGAGGATACCAGCCTTGGCGAACGCCTTGGTAGAAAATGTTCAGCACAGAGTTGTCTTCATACAAGCCTATTTCCAATCCGGCATCAGCCCTAAATGGAATGTTTCCCAAGATGATGCCCAATCCGATGGGTACGAGCAGTAACGGTTCGAAATCTTTTTTGATGGCGAGCCATATAAAGAAAATACCCACAACGATCATGATGATGTTGGGGATGGTGGCGTTGGCAAATCCTGTGTATGTAAGGAATTCGTTGAAATTGCTTACGATAAAGTCTATTATGCTCATTACGGTTGAAGATTGAAAAGGGGTTAAGCAATTGTAATGAGAGTTGCACCTTCCATCACCGTGTCTCCTTTGTTTACGGAAACGGATGTGACGGTACCGCTATTTTCCGCTTCAATGCTGTTTTGCATTTTCATGGCTTCGAGAACGACCACGGTGTCGCCAGTTTTCACGGTGTCTCCTACAGCCACTCTTATTTCCGTAATGGTCCCTGGCAGTGGGGCCGTCACTTTGGCTCCTTTCCCTGAAGGTGTCGTGGCAGGTTTTGCTGCGGGAATATTTACCGGTGACACTTGCTTGACCGTATTGAGTTCCACTTTGGGCTTATGGGTAGATTTCAGTGGATTTTTCAATTCCACTTCAAAAGATTTCCCGTTCACGTTTACTTTTGCAATGTTTCCTTCAACGGCTTCTATTTCAACGTCGTAATTAACTCCGTTAACTTTATATTGATATTTGTCCATTTGTTTGATATGTTTTCTTGTTAAAAATCTTTGTTCCACATTGTACGGTGGGGAAGAATGGTGATGATGCCACTTTCCTCATCGTGCATGTTATCTTGGTATTGTTTTAGAGCCATTGAAATGACGGCAATGTATATTTCTTCAATACCCGCATCCGACTTTTTGGATTTTATGGCAGACGATTCGCTGGCAGAGATGGGTATTCTTGACGACTTGCTCCTGTTGGATGATTCTTTATTTTTGTCAGCAATGCGCTTGCTGGTAATCAGCTTGCCCAGCAAACTGAAGAAAGCAAATAGCAAGGTGAGGCTGAAGAAGACTATGCCCATGGAAAGAACAGTGATGCCTATGCCATAAGGATCCTCTCTTTTCAACTTTGCCACTTTCGTTTCATTGATTTCTATGTAATTTCCGATGCCAGGGGTAACGGCATCTGGAGTTTTTATGTCCCATTTCATAAAGCCGTCTTTGATTCTGGCGTAGGACTTGTCTTTTTCGAGTATTGGTACGGTGACGGAGTCGATCAGGTCAATTCCATTTCCATCATAGAGAGCAATCCATATGGGCTTGTGGGGGTCAACTTTGTTGGAAAAATGCAGTGCACCTTTGGAAGGATTGGAGTTCAAAAAAAAGATTAGGTGTGTACGGGCTTGCATGGATGTGCGATCGTCTTCGTTAGGAATCATGTACATCTTGGCAATACGCTTCGGTGCTGTGAGCGATTTGTCCAGCACGGTAGGATCTGTCGTGATATACATGCCACGCACATTGTAGGTGGAGAACGATGTGTTGGCAAGTTCTATCCATGGCAGATGCCGTCCGAATTCATCTTGCAGGCTTCCTTCATTGTTGGTGAGTACCTCATTGATCTTGATGTTTTTTGCTCCTTGCGGAAACACCAATATGGTACAGAACAATGCCATCAGCAATAATAATGTTTTTCTCATGTTTTTTTATTATATCGTTTATTTTGTTGAATGATTAATCAATGGGGGTGGCTGAAAGAAAGTATGGAGGAAGGCACAAGGCCTATCCTCCACAGAAGAAGAGCACAATGATTTGTGCCGTGAATATTCGCAAAAACATGGATAGGGGATAGACGGTGCTGTAGCCCAGGGCAGGTGCCTCTTTCGTGCAAACGCTGTTGGCATAGGCCAAAGCGGGTGGGTCGGTATAGGTTCCTGCCAGCATGCCCATGATTGTAAAGTAGTTGAATTTGAATTTCTTTCTGGCTATTGTTCCTATTATCAAAATGGGTATGATGGTTATTAAGAATCCTGTTAATACGTAGAGCAGGCCATCTCCCTGTACCACGGTTTCCCAGAATCCCGCACCGGCTTTAATTCCTACACTGGCAAGAAAGAGCACCAGTCCGATTTCCCTCAACATCATGTTGGCACTGGTTGTCGTATAGGTGACAAGATGTATTTTGTAACCGTATCTCCCGATGAGTATGGCAATGATGAGAGGACCTCCTGCGATGCCCAGTTTCATGGGGATGGGCATCCCTGGTATAAGAATGGGAAATGCTCCCAGCAGAATACCCATTATGACACCGATAAAAATGGTTGCGATGTTTGGCGTATCCAATCTTTTGATGGAGTTGCCCATTTTGTGTGCCACCCTGTTCACGGCATCTTCTGGCCCAACCACCATGATGCGGTCGCCTACCTGCAATGGAAGGCTCACACTTGCAAAAATGTCCATGCCCTGGCGGGTAATGCGGGTTACGTTGACTCCATACACGCTTGAAAAGCGTAATTGTCCGAGCGTTTTCCCGTTTATCGAAGGCTGGGTAATCAAAATTCTTTTGCTGGTGAGCGGTTGGTCCTGTTTTTCCCATTCAACGAAAATCTTCGGCCCGATGAAAGCAACGATCGCTTCGGCATCCACTTCTGCACAAACGATATACAACTGGTCGTTCATGTGCATTACCGTATCGCCATTGGGTATGCTTACGTGTCCTTCATGAAGGACTCTTGAACACACAAAATCACGATTCAGAAAACTGTGAACCTGATGCAGTGTCTTTCCCTCCAAATAGGAATTTGTCACCTGTAGATGAAGTTGGTGTGGTTTTACATTCGCATTGTCTTCTTCTTGTTTTTCCAATTGTAGCTCTTCTGCATTCATGTTGATTCTGCAAATATAGCGAGTGGCTATTGTTGCCCCGATGATGCCCAATACTCCAAGGGGATAAGCGCAAGCATAGCCCGAGGCTATTTGGGGCAGATCCTCTTTGAATACACTTGTCAGCGCCTCATTGGCGGCTCCCAATCCGGGAGTGTTGGTCACGGCACCGTACAGTGTGCCTACCATCATTGGCAAATTGTGCGGGTTTGCTGTGTCGAAAAAAACAAAATAGCAAATGAACATAACTGCAACGTTCAGTAAAATCGTGGCAGTTGCCAAACCGTTGAGTGATAATCCGGCTTTTCCGAAACTTTCGAAGAAACCTGGACCTACCTGCAATCCGATCATGAAGACGAAAAGCACCAAACCAAAATCTTGAATGAACGTCAAGATGTTCAAGGGCGCGGTAAACCCGATGTGTCCTGCGACAATACCCGCAAAAAGGACGAAAGTCACTCCCAGTGAAATTCCGCCTACTTTCACCTTTCCCAGCAAAATGCCCACTGCAATGACAATGGAATACAGCAACACGATGTGTGCCACCGATTCTGTGGATGTGAAAATGTTAATTAACCATTCCATAACAAATTAATCATAACTTCGTAATTCAATTTAAAAGCTTGGCACGAACTGTCTGCAAGGGCCCTTTGATTATGTCCGTTTTCTCTGCCAACAAATTGGTTGCAAAGATACTCATTTATTACTCATTGCGGAAATATTTGTGCATTTATTTTAAAGCATTTACACTGATTTTCAAAAAAAACTGGTTAGACGTAATTTTCTCCTCCTTTTCATGGGGTTTGTCAGAAAAAAGACTTACCTTTGCAGTGCTAAATGGAGTATTATGAGAAAGATTCATAGCATTATGGTAAAATTTATTTCAACTTATAATAATACACGAGTTTATGTCAAACATTAAGGAAAAGCTCTTTACCGAGTTCACTGCTCCAACCACTCAGGAGTGGTTGGATAAGATTCAGGTGGATCTGAAAGGTGCTGATTTCAACAAGCGCCTGGTTTGGAGAACAAATGAAGGTTTTAATGTCCAGCCCTTTTACAGAAGAGAGGATGTGCTGAAACTGAAGACTCCGGATTCGTTGCCCGGAGAGTTCCCTTTTGTGAGAGGAACAAAGAAAAAGGACAACAATTGGTATGTTCGTCAGGAAATCGTAGTAAACGATGCTTCCGAGGCAAACAAGAAAGCCCTTGACATCTTGAACAGAGGCATTGATTCACTTGGTTTCCGCATCAAGGAAAGCAACGTGAATGCTGATTTTGTTGAGAAACTGCTTGACGGTATTCGGTGCGACATCGTAGAGGTGAATTTCCGTACTTGCCAGCGCCATTCTCTCGAATTGGCTCAGGTGCTTGTCGCTTATTTCGAAAAGAAAGGATATGACAAGACAAAGGTTGTTGGTTCTATCAATTTCGATCCCATCAAGAAGGCTGTGATGAGCGGCAAGAACACCACGGCTGTTATGGCTTTTGGTCCTCAGCTTGTTGAGACCCTGAAAGAGTTCCCCCATTTCCGTTGTATTGAAGTGAATACTGTTGCACTGAACAATGCAGGTGCTTATATTGTTCAGGAACTTGGATATGCCCTTGCTTGGGGTAACGAGTATTTGCAGCAGTTGACCGATGCAGGCATTGATGCAGATCTTGCAGCCAGCAAGATCAAATTCAATATGGGTATTTCTGAGAATTATTTCATGGAACTGGCTAAATTTCGTGCAGTCCGCATGTTGTGGGCACAAATTGTCAGGCAGTACAAACCGAAGACCGATGACGCTTGCAAAATGTGCGTGAACGCCATTACATCCGAATACAACCAAACTGTTTTCGACAGTTATGTCAACCTGCTTCGTTCCCAGACAGAAGCAATGAGTGCAGCTCTTGGAGGCGTTCACTCAATGGTCGTTTCTCCGTTTGACTCTACTTACGAAGAACCTACGGAGTTCTCTGAGCGCATTGCCCGCAACCAGCAATTGCTTTTGAAGGAAGAGTGCCGTTTTGGTCAAATTGTTGATGCCGGTGCAGGTTCTTACTATATTGAACACCTTACGGACAGTCTTGCTCAAGAAGGTTGGAAGATATTCTTGAAAATGGAAGAAGAAGGAGGTTTCTTTGAAGCAGTCAAGAAAGGTATCGTACAGGATGACATTAACGCAACAAACCAAAAGCGTCATAAGGATGCTGCTAACCGAAAGGAGTTTCTGCTTGGAACCAACCAGTTCCCCAATTTTACTGAAAAATCTGACGGAAAGCGCGCCTTGTCATGCACTTGCTGCTGCGCCCACAAAGATGAGCCGGTGTTCAAGGCTATTGAAAGCACACGTTTGGCTGCCGACTTTGAAGATTTGCGCATCCACACGGAAGAGTCCAGAACTCCTATGGCCTTCATGCTTACCATCGGCAATCTCGCTATGCGCCAGGCACGTGCACAGTTCTCTTGCAACTTCTTGGCATGTGCAGGCTACAAGGTGGTAGATAATCTTGGTTTCAAGACCGTTGAGGAAGGCGTTGATGCTGCTCTTAAAGCAGGAGCCGACATCGTGGTTCTTTGTTCAAGCGATGACGAATATGCAGAATATGCCGTTCCGGCGTTCAAGTACTTGAATAACCGCGCAATGTTTGTTGTAGCCGGTTCTCCCGCTTGCATGGACGATTTGAAAGCTGCTGGAATTGAGAATTTTGTACACGTCCGTTGCAATGTCCTTGAAACCCTGAAGGAATATAATCAGAAATTAGGAATTTAATGTTGGTTAGTAAAATATAGAAGTCATGAGAAAAAATTTTAAAGACATAGATATTTATGCCGGTATTCAGAAAAAAAATGGACACGACTGGCTGAAGGCTAACGACATTAAAGCTGATTGGAAAACTCCTGAGCATATTGAAGTTCGCCCTGTTTACACGAAAGAAGACCTTGAAGGCATGGAGCACCTCGATTTTACAGCAGGTATTCCTCCGTATCTCCGTGGCCCCTACTCAATGATGTATCCATTCCGTCCGTGGACAATCCGTCAGTATGCCGGATTCTCTACCGCAGAGGAATCAAATGCGTTCTATCGCCGTAACCTCGCGTCTGGTCAGAAAGGTCTTTCCGTTGCATTCGACTTGCCTACACACCGCGGGTATGATCCCGACAATGCTCGTGTGGTAGGCGATGTAGGAAAGGCTGGGGTCTCCATCTGTTCTTTGGAAAACATGAAGGTGCTTTTTGCCGGCATTCCTTTGAACAAGATGTCTGTGTCGATGACCATGAACGGAGCTGTTCTTCCTATCCTTGCATTCTATATCAATGCGGGTTTGGAACAAGGTGCCAAATTGGAAGAGATGGCTGGTACCATACAGAACGATATTCTGAAAGAATTCATGGTGCGCAACACCTATATATATCCACCCGCATTCTCTATGAAGATAATCGCTGATATCTTTGAGTTTACTTCTCAGTTCATGCCGAAGTTCAATTCAATTTCAATCTCTGGTTATCACATGCAGGAGGCCGGTGCTACCGCAGACATTGAGTTGGCTTATACCTTGGCAGATGGTATGGACTATCTCCGTACTGGTGTCAATGCAGGTATTCCTGTTGATAAATTTGCTCCGCGTCTATCATTCTTCTGGGCTATAGGTATGAACCATTTTATGGAAATCGCGAAGATGCGTGCCGGAAGATTGTTGTGGGCAAAGATTGTGAAGAGTTTTGGTGGAAAAGATCCTAAATCAATGGCATTGCGTACCCACTCACAGACATCTGGCTGGTCGCTTACAGAGCAAGACCCATTTAACAATGTGGGGCGTACTTGTATCGAGGCCATGGCAGCCGTATTGGGCCATACTCAGTCACTGCATACCAATGCCCTTGACGAGGCTATTGCACTTCCCACCGATTTCTCTGCCCGTATCGCTCGTAACACACAGATTTATATTCAGAACGAAACTAAGGTTTGCAAGCAGATTGACCCATGGGCCGGTTCATACTATGTAGAGACACTGACCAACGAATTGGTGCACAAGGCTTGGGAACACATTCAGGAAATTGAGAAATTGGGCGGTATGGCAAAGGCCATTGAAACCGGTCTTCCCAAAATGCGTATTGAAGAAGCGGCTGCCCGTGCACAGGCTCGTATCGACTCTGGTGCCCAGGTCATTGTGGGAACCAACAAGTATCGTCTGGATCACGAAGATCCTATCGACATTCTTGAGGTGGACAACACCGCCGTGCGAAAGCAGCAGGAAGAAGGGCTCGCTCAAGTCCGTGCCAATCGTGATGAAGAAGCCTGCAAGGAGGTACTCAAAGAAATCACAGAGTGTGTGCGCGAGTTCCATGATGGTAAAAAATCGGAGAACAACCTCCTTGCATTGGCAGTGAAAGCAGCGGGATTACGTTGTACACTGGGTGAAATCAGTGATGCTTGCGAAGACATCGTTGGTCGTTATAAAGCAGTAATCAGAACAATTTCAGGCGTGTATTCATCAGAGAGTAAAAACGACTCAGACTTTGAGAAAGCTTGTGAGTTGACGGAAGAGTTTGCCAAGAAAGAAGGTCGCCGCCCCCGTATTTTCGTTGCGAAGATGGGGCAGGATGGCCACGACCGTGGTGCAAAGGTGGTTGCAACAGGCTATGCCGATTGCGGTTTCGATGTGGACATGGGACCGCTGTTCCAAACTCCGGAAGAGGCTGCACGCGAGGCCGTTGAAAACGACGTGCACATCATTGGTGCTTCTTCATTGGCTGCAGGTCACAAGACGCTTATTCCTCAGTTGATTGAAGAACTGAAGAAATTGGGCCGCGAGGATATCATGGTGATTGCAGGTGGTGTTATTCCTGCACAAGACTACGACTTCCTTTATAAGGCTGGTGTTGCTGCCATCTTTGGCCCTGGCACTTCAGTGGCTAAAGCAGCTGTAGAAATGATGAATCTATTGTTAGAGAAAAACTAATATTCTCTATATCATTACACCGCATTCCTTTATAGGGATGCGGTGTTTCTATTGTACTATGAAACACACCTTATTAATATTATTGGTAGTATTGTTACTATTCCCCTCTTGTTATAAGACTTATGCCCAGCGTCCTTGGGATATCTATTTGGATCAGGTGATGGAAGTAGAGGATGCAGAGTCCCAATCTTTGGAGATGATGTATGAAACTTTAGATGATTTGGAAAAGAATCCCTTGAATGTCAATACGGCAACCCGTGAAGAACTTGAACAACTGCCGTTTCTTACCGTTAGAGAAGTGGAGGATATTTGTGAATATCTGTATCGATACGGTCCTATGAAATCTTTGGGAGAATTGGCAATGATTGAAGGACTCGATTTCAATAAACGTCAGCTGCTTACTTATTTTCTCTATGTCGGTGAAGAAAAAGAAAAGAAATTTCCCCAACTGTCCACCATCATGAAATACGGAAAGCAAAACTTGATGTTGACAGCCAAGATTCCGTTGTATGACAGAAAGGGTAATGACGGGGCTTATCGTGGTTACAATTATAAACACAATATTCGGTATAGTTTCCATTATGGTGATTACCTGAAAGTCGGTGTGGTAGGAGCACAAGATGCCGGAGAACCTTTTTTTGCCAATAAAAACCGGATGGGCTATGATTTTTATTCATATTACGTCATCTTAAAAAACATGGGACGGCTGAAAACTCTTGCCTTGGGCAAGTATAGGGCAGGTTATGGCATGGGATTGGTCATGGACAATGGCTTTGTGCCAGGCAAGATGGCAACACTTGCCACCACGGGACACAGCAGGGCTGCCATCCAAGCCCATTCGTCCACAATGTCGGCAAATTACCTTCAAGGCACTGCTGCCACAATCGAAATGCTGAAAGGAATGGATGTCACGGCTTTTGTATCGTATCGTGGGATAGATGCCACGCTTCATCGGGATTCTTCCAGCATTGCGACCATCCTTTCAAGCGGGTACCACCGTACCACATCTGAACTGAATAAGAAGAACAACTCTTCTCAGTTTCTCATTGGAACTAACATCCGTTATCGTTTTCTGGGTTTTCATGTCGGTGCCACTTCAATCTATACTTCTTTCAACAGAAGACTACTTCCTGATCCAAAAGTTCTCCATCATCGGTTTAGCCCGAGGGGGAAACAATTTTATAACATGAGCATAGACTATGGATACATCAATCATGCCATCACCTTTAATGGTGAAACGGCCACAGGAGATTGTGGTGCATTGGCAACCATCAATTCTTTGAGCATACGCCTTTCCGACCAATTGCAAGTGACGGCATTGCAACGTTTTTACAGCAAGGAATACTATTCGCTTTTTTCTCATAGTTTCAGTGAAGGAGGGAGCGTACAGAACGAAAGTGGTTTTTATGTGGGAGTTGATTGGCGCTTCTCTCCTCGTTTCCAATTGATGGCATATTCGGACTATGCCTATTTCCCGTTCCCCAAGTATCGTACTTCGTTTTCTTCGCAAGCCTGGGATCATTTTCTTTCGCTTTCCTATTTATCAGAAAAATGGAAGGTTGCAGTCCGCTATCGTTTACGATTGAGACAGAAAGACAATGATACTCACACCACATTGGTTGACGGCACTGAGCACCGCAGTCGTGTATCTGCAGTTTATGTGGGGAATGGCTGGGGAACAAAAATACAGGCGGATGCGACTTGTTCACAGAGCATCGGGCGAAGCGTTGGTTGGATGGTCAGCCAGAGTGTACATGCCAATTTGGTCGGAAGGTTAAAAGTCAATGCTATTTTGGGCTATTTCAATACGGATGATTTTGACAGTCGAATTTATTCATATGACCCTGGCATGCTCTATTCCTTCAATTTCCCGGCATTTTATGGTGAGGGCATCCGCTATGCTCTGATGCTGCGTGCTGATATTGGGAAAAAACTCGTCTGCATGGCCAAGGCAGGCACAACCCGTTACTTTGACAGAGATGTGATAGGGAGCGGATACCAAAAGGTCAACCATTCGTCAACCACAGACGTGGAATTACAATTCCGCTGGAACTTTTGACTCTTTTTGATGGCACTTTGGCAAAATTGCTCCCATCAAAGAAAGTGCGGAAAAAGAATGGAAACAATCTTCCGAATCTCGCATTCCGCACTTTCTTTATTTCCAAAATGCAATGTGTCTTTTTCGCATTATCTTTTTTACATTTGATAAGAGGCTTGGCAATCTATGATTATTCACCCTTGATGGCAGCCACTCCAGGCAAAGTCTTCCCTTCTATGGCTTCAAGCAGTGCACCTCCTCCTGTTGAAATGTAACTCACTTGGTCGGCCATTCCAAATTTGTTGATACAAGCAACGGAATCACCTCCGCCGATGAGAGAAAAAGCTCCATTGGCCGTAGCCTTTGCAATGGCATCGGCAATGGCTTTGGAACCACCGATAAAATTGTCAAATTCAAATACGCCTGCAGGTCCGTTCCAGAGAATGGTCTTTGCATTTTCAATAGCGTTAGCGAACAATGTACGGGTTTCTGGACCTGCATCCAGACCTTGCCAGCCTGCCGGAACGGCATTTGACGGGCACACCTGAGTCTTTGCATCGTTGGCAAATTTGTCGGCAGCCACGCAGTCTGTACCCAATACGAGGTTCACACCCTTTTCCTCTGCCTTCTTCATGATGTCGAGAGCGAGGTCGAGTTTATCCAATTCAACGATAGAGTCGCCAATCTCGCCGCCTTGAGCCTTTGCAAAAGTATAGGTCATGCCACCGCAGAGAATCAAATTGTCCACCTTTCCCAGTAAGTTCTCTATGATTCCGATCTTGGTAGAAACCTTCGATCCGCCCATGATAGCAGTAAACGGTCGCTTGATATTGTCCAAGACATTATCAACAGCCTGCACTTCTTTTTCCATGAGATAACCCAACATTCTGCTGTTTGCATTGAAATATTCGTCGATTACCGCTGTTGAAGCATGTTTGCGATGAGCTGTTCCGAAAGCATCCATCACGTAAACGTCAGCGTATGAAGCCAGTTTCTTGGCAAATTCTTTCTGGCTTGCCTTCATGGCCTTTGCGGCCTCGTCATATTCGTGGGTTCCTTTTTCAATGCCTACCGGTTTTCCTTCCTCTTCAGGATAGAAACGCAGGTTTTCCAGCAGCAATGCTTCTCCTGGTTTCAGTGCATTTACTTCTTCTGTTGCATTTGCACAGTCGGGGGCAAATTTTACGCCAACGCCAAGATTGTCAGACACAGCCTTTACAATTTGCTTCAGACTCATCTTTTCGTTTACTTTCCCTTTGGGTTTTCCCATGTGGCTCATCATGATGACAGTTCCTCCGTCTGCCAAAATCTTCTTCAAAGTGGGCAATGCACCGCGAATACGTGTCTCGTCAGTCACATTTCCATTTTCATCGAGTGGCACATTGAAGTCCACACGTACAATTGCCTTTTTGCCGGCAAAGTTAAATTGGTCGATTGTAATCATTTCTTTGACTTATTTATTGTTAGAAATTTTCTTCTGTCCGTTTGGAAAAATAGTACAGCCTCAAAGCCATGAAGATGTTTTTCTTCCATTAGCCATACAGTACCATACTATTTTAGCGCAAAGGTACTATTTTTTACTGAAACAGCAGAAAAAACTCTCGGAAAGCCCTTTCTGAACATTTTATTTTCATCTTTTTGCAAATCCTTCATTCAAAAAGTGATGTGAAAAGGTTGGTCATGGCCTGTCCATTCGTTATATACCGTTGTTCACCTTTTCTTTATTCTTGTCTACATAGTCTTTCCACCCATGGTATTTGGCTTGGCTTTCGGGTCGTCCAGATTGCATGAAATGGCAATAAGCCGCTCCCAGAGCATCGGTGGCATCCATGAACCGGGGCATGTCCTCCTTGCCCAGCTTGAGCAACCGTTGCAACATTCCTGCCACTTGTTCTTTGGAAGCACTTCCATTGCCCGTGATGGCCATTTTAATTTTCAGCGGTGCGTATTCGTGGATGGGAACACTGTGCTTGATGGCAGCCGCTATGGCCACACCCTGCGCCCTTCCCAATTTGAGCATCGACTGGACATTTTTCCCAAAGAAAGGAGCCTCGATGGCCATTTCGTCAGGAAGAAACTCGTCAATGATGCCCGTCACCCGTTCAAAAATCTTTCCTAATCTTAGATAAGGATCGGTCTCACGGCGCATATCAATGATTCCCATTGCCATCATTTGGGCTTTGTTGCCTTGCGTTTTCAGCAATCCATAGCCCATCACGTTAGTGCCGGGATCTATACCCAGAATAATTCTTTCTCCTTTTATTTTCAAATTGGTGTCCCTTTTCTTGTTGTGATACATCCCTTTCTTGTTTCGGTACCTCTCTGGAGATTTACCGGAGGAAGGGATTGGTGCGCAATTCCTCACCGATTGTAGTTTTGGGTCCGTGCCCACTCCAAACTTCTGTGTCAACAGGTAGTTTGGCAATTACATTTCTCAGCGTCTGAAACATTACCATTTCATTTCCCCCCTCAAAATCAGTTCTTCCGATGCTCATCTTGAAAAGCGTGTCCCCAGTGAACACCACCCTTTCTTCCGGACAATGGTATATAACTCCTCCTGGAGTGTGCCCAGGAGTGGAGAGAACTTTGAGTCGGTGCGTGCCAAATTCTATGGTATCGTTTTCGCCAATATATGTCAGTTGCATGGTTTCGTCGTTTTCAAAATCAACGCCAAGGAAAGACCTGACTTGCTCTTTCATGTCGGTTATCAGATAATCGTCTTTCTTGTTGACTTCCAGCAGTAGTCCGAATTCTTTGTATATTGTTCCTGCCCCCATGCAATGGTCGAAATGCCCGTGAGTGCACAAAAGGTGTTTAGGAACAAGACGATTTTCGTTGATATAATTGACGATTGCCAAACGCTCATCCTCACAATATGCTCCGCAATCAATGATGACACAGTCTTTTGTTTCATCGCTCACCACATAGGTGTTCTCTTGTACGGGATTAAAAACAAAGCGTTTTATGTTCAGCATAATTTATTTCGTATTAATGAATATATATATAATGTGCCGTCTCTTTCATCAAACGGGCAGAAAAACGAGTTGTTTCTCTTTGAACCATTCTTCCTCAAACCAATTGGAGACAGGTGTCATTTCTACGATGCGCCTGAATGTTTTCACTTCTTCGGCAATGTCACCGCCCTTGAGTGTAATCATGCCGTTGGGGTGTGCATTTATTTGCTTTTTAGAGATGTTCTTGCCCATGATTTTCACCAAATCGGGGAGAGGCATCACAGCACGGCTGACAATGAAATGGTAGTGCCCTTTCTCGTTTTCCCCTCGTAAATGTTCAAGTTGGCAGTTTTCCAAT
>JALFBL010000081.1 GCA_022773395.1 Prevotella sp. | reverse complement strand
CTTTTCAAAATCTGCCTAATTACACATTGGTTTATCTTCCCCAAAATTTCGCTTATGCAAATAAAGCCGACTTCATGGCAGACAATCAAGTGAATTTCATCATGAAGGACGGTGCCGGCTATCGCTGCAACGACTTCAAGGTTTATGACAATGACACGAAGTACCAATCTCTGAACTTGTATCCTCTGACGAAGACCCAAATGCAAGAGAATCCGACCACTGCTGCCGAATTGAATGTTTTACAAAACAAATATCCGTACAGCGTACGTGGTTGCGATTACGAGATTCCTTATCCTTTTACCGCTGACAAAGCTGCATACGAGCGTGCATTCACGGGGAATACCTTGAATATTTTCTCGATTTCCCTGCCTTATGACGGAGCGCTGTTGGCAAATGGGGTAAAAGCCTTCAAACTGGTAAATGAAATGGATTTGGAGGGGTCGAAAAACAACAAAGGACTTTGGTTTGTTTCGCTTGACGACAGTCGTTTGACCAACAAGTCCGCCAACGAGTCTGCCAACAAACTGGACGGAAACCATCCCTATGTGCTGCGGTTCACAGATACCGGATTGTTGGGCACGCACAAATTTACGGCAACCAATACCGAAGTGAAGAGCACCCAGAACATGGATGTGCCAACCGACGGAAGCCTGTGGCGATTTGTCAACACCAACGTGAACATCTACAACGCCGATGCGGCCGCCCAGAAACTCTACATGCTGAAAGGAGGCACCAAGACATGGCATGCCGTGAGCACCAGCAATTCGGCCGGTTTCTTCCATTCGTTCAGAGGGGCGATGAAATACATGGGCACCGGTGCTGCCAAGGCGTTCCCCGGTTTCCTCGAAGACAGCGAGCCTACGGGGCTGACAGAGGTTACGGCCGATGGCGAAATGCGCATATACACCCTCGACGGCCGTCGGGTGGAAGGCAGTTTCGATGCTGTGGCACCGGGGCTGTATATCGTGAACGGCAGGAAAGTGGTGAAACACTGACAGAATGCCTTTTTCTGTCAGCCACCGTCCATTCCGCTTGACCTATCTCATAAATATGGCGGAAGTTGTCAATAATGTGCACATATCTGTCTGTTTCCCAACAAATTTGCGTATATTTGCGCACTTGTATGGATAAAAAGGACTAAAATAAATATATATGGCAAAGAAAGCATTATTGATGATTCTCGACGGATGGGGAATCGGACAACATGGCGAGGGCGATGTGATATTCAACACGCCCACGCCTTACCTTGACTATCTGCACGCAGTAAGCGCCCACTCGCATTTGCAGGCGAGCGGTGAAGATGTGGGGCTGCCCGACGGACAGATGGGCAACTCGGAGGTGGGACACCTCAACATCGGCGCGGGGCGCATTGTCTATCAAGACTTGGTGAAAATCAACCGAGCCTGCAAGGACAACTCTATCTTGAAGAATCCGGAGATTGTGGGCGCATACGAATATGCGCAGCAGACGGGCAAGAAGGTGCACCTGATGGGGTTGACTTCCGACGGCGGTGTCCACTCGTCGCTCGACCACCTCTACAAACTGATTGAAATCGGAAAGGAATATGGGTTGTCCAAGACGTTTGTCCACTGTTTCATGGACGGGCGCGACACCGACCCGAAAAGCGGCATGGGCTTTATCAGGCAGCTGATGGAGGTTTGCGAGAAGAACGGTGCCCACATTGCCAGCATCATAGGGCGCTTTTATGCGATGGACCGCGACAAACGATGGAACCGCGTGAAAGAGGCCTACGACTTGCTGGTGGAAGCAAAAGGAAAGCAAACGGCCGACTTGCTGAAAGCGATGGAGGAAAGTTATGCCGAGGGCGTGACCGACGAATTTGTCAAGCCCATTGCCAACAGCAGCGTGGACGGCAAGGTGGAAGAGGGCGACGTGGTGATTTTCTTCAACTTCCGCAACGACCGCGCCAAGGAACTGACTACCGTGCTCACCCAGCAGGACATGCCCGATGAGGGAATGCACACCATCAGGGACTTGCAGTATTACTGCATGACACCCTATGATGCCAGTTTCAAGGGTGTTCACATCCTCTTCCCGAAAGAGAATGTGGAGAACACGCTGGGCGAATATCTGAGCAACAAGGGCAAAAAGCAGTTGCACACGGCAGAAACGGAAAAATATGCCCACGTCACATTCTTCTTCAACGGTGGCCGCGAAGCCCCCTACGACAACGAAGACCGCATACTGGTGCCGTCGCCCAAAGTGGCTACCTATGACCTGAAGCCGGAGATGAGCGCTTACGAAGTGAAAGACAAACTGGTGGAGGCCATCAACACGCAGGAGTACGATTTCATCGTCGTGAACTTTGCCAACGGCGACATGGTGGGGCACACCGGCATCTACAATGCCATTGCCAAAGCCGTTTGGGCCGTTGACCGGTGTGTGCACGACGTGATTGAAGCCGCCAAGGCAAACGACTACGAGGCCATCATCATTGCCGACCACGGCAATGCCGACAATGCCATCAACCCCGACGGCACGCCGAATACAGCCCATTCGCTGAATCCCGTGCCGTTTATCTACGTAACGGACAACAACAGTGCCACCGTGAAGAACGGCCGTCTGGCAGACGTTGCGCCCTCTATCCTGCACATCATGGGACTGGAACAGCCCGGCGACATGACGGGCGAGAATCTGATAGAGGACAATCGCTGAAACAGCAAAGAAAACTTCCGGACTGCCAAATAAAAGCTTGATGGAAAATCTTCTTCAAGGAAGATGAGAAACAAAAAAGAAGATGCAGGGCGCACGGCCCTGCATCTTCTTTTTACATTGTCGGCCAAAAGCGTTGAAGCCGCCGGCGGAACGTTTAATCTTTCATCACCTTTTTACCATTGATAATGTACAGACCTTTTTCAAGGGCGTTCAGGTTGTTGCCCATGTATCTGCCATCAATGCTGTAAATGCGCTTTTCCGTAACGACGGCATTGTCGTTCTGCAAGTCAACGATGGCCGTAGGCAAGATGTCCTCGTTTCTGTAAGTGAACGACATGGTGTTGTCGTCGTTTCTCTTGATGTCAAGAACAGCCTTGTGCATCAATTTGTCGCCATGCGTGCTCTTGTTGTAAAGGGTGGCAGCCGGCTTGGACGCTACGGTGAGACTGTCGTTTTTCTTGTATGGATAAGGATCGCCGTAAGCTCTGAGCGTAGAATTGTCGGCATGGAAAATGGTGCAGCGCTCATGGTCGTTGGTACGTTTCACACCATAGGCATTGTAATAGGTTCCCTTTGAATTTACCACATTGTACATCCACACGTATGGGTCGTAGTCAACGTGGATGATCAGCAGTCCCGCACCTGGAATCTGCTCGTCCCATCCGGTTTGCTGCCTGTTTTCAAGCAGATAATACTCGTTTTTGTTAGCGTCGTTGTAGATGACATAAGCATCTCCATGTTCGCTCATGGGCTTCAGGCCTTCGATGGTGACGTCCTTTTTCAAGACAATCGGATCGATCCACCCACATTCCCATTTTTCGTAACTGGAGTATCCTGCCGGAACGAATCCGTTGCCATTATAACTTCCTGCATCCATCAAGTCGAATTCGTTCATGCCGAAATTGCCCGTATAGTTGGTATCATACATGTCCGGCAATCCCAGGCAATGGGTAAATTCGTGACAGATAGTACCTATTCCGTCAATGCCTGAGATGCCCAATTCCGAACTGCATGCGTAAGTGTTCACGGTTACAGTTCCGAGAGTCAGCGCTTCTCCGTAATCCGAATACTTCAGCTGGAACTCGTGGGGCCAAACAGTGTTTTTGCCGCCTCCAGTCGCTTCATTTCTACCGGCATAGAGTACGAATACCTGATCCACCTCTCCGTCGTTGTCCCAGTCGTATTGAGAGAAATCCACTCCTAAAGAATCGGCAGCCTTGCAAGCCTCTGCCACCATTTGTCCCGGGTGAGCGTCGTTTTTACCAATGTTCTTTCCGTAGTACTCGTAGTTCTCTGAAATGGTCACCGGGCCGATGACATCAAATTCCAAGTCGAATTGGCCGTTGCTTTGAGCGCGGAAATAGTCTCTCACGCTTCCCCGGAAGGAACCTTCATTGAAATTGAGTTCATTGGCAATCCGATTGTACAATGCCTGGTTGTTCTCTTCCCTAAACGTCTTGTTTTGGAACTGGGTGAGGATGATCAACCCTTTCTTGCTGCCAAAATAGTTGGCTTTTTTCCCGCGTGCAGTTCTAGCCGACATGACAGACTTTCGCATGGCACGCCTCATCATACCTTCTTGTGCAATCAGATTGATGTCTGTGCGTACAAATCTGTCGGATGTATCATTCACGACGTAGCATTGCCCGTCTTCACTCTGCCAATAATGGCAGTGCTCATCACCTCTCAGTTCGGCTTTCACCTTTGTGCCGTCTTCGAGGGTTATTAACTTCCACTGTCCTCTCTTTGCAGGAACAGCAGCTACAAATGCGCAAACCAATGTTGCGGCAAAAATAGAAAATGTTCTTTTAATCATATATAAACTTGGTTATCTCATCATTTCCTGTACGGCACGTTCCAGTTGACGGTCGGTGCCATTCAAATAGTCTTCAGGAGTGTTATATACCTCCACGTCGGGGTACAGTTGGTTGTTTTCACCGAACTTCCCGCGCATGTCCATACAACCCACCTGAGGAATTCCGAATATCATGCTGTTGTCAATCAGAGTCTCCCACCATACGGCGGTCATCGTTCCCGGAACCGGAGTACCTATCAGTTTGCCGATTCCCAATTCTTTATAGACCCACGGGAACCCGTGGCCATTGCTGTAGTCGTCTTCACAAATCAACACGCACGAGGGTTTCAGCCACTTGTTGAAAGGGTCGGCGCCCACGTATTTGCCATGAGGGACAAAACTTTGGTATTGCTTTCCGCTCAACAGCGTGCAGAGATCGTCGTGCAACCATCCGCCCCCGTTGTGGCGCTCGTCAACGATCACTGCCTTTTTCTGGCGGTTCTCGTCGTTCAGCAGTTCACGATAGACCGTGCGGAAACTCTCGCTGTCCATCGCCTTCACGTGCACATAGGCAATGGTTCCACCCGACAAACGATCCACCATTTCACGGTTGCGGTCAACCCAGCGCCTGTAGAGCAGTTCTTGCTGCGCCCCCTTGCTGATGGGTTTGACGGCGACATCGAAACGCTTGTTGTTGTCCGGATTGAACACGGATACCCTCACTGTTTTTCCAACCTTTCCGTCCAACAGGCTGTAATAGTCCATTCCCGCAAGAATCTTCTGCCCGTCGATGGCCTCGATGATGCTGCCCGCTTTCACGCCGGTATTCTTGACAGCAAAAGGGCCTCGTTTCAGCACTTCTTCCACACGGATGCCGTTGCCCTCATATTGATTGTCAACAAAAAGACCCAATTCCGCCGTGCTCATATCGGCACCGCCTCCATAATAGCGGGCACCGGTATGCGAAGCGTTCAGTTCTCCCAGCATTTCGCTCAGCATGTCCCGGAAATCATAATTGTTGTTGATGTAGGGCAGGAACCTCTGGTAGTTCTTGCGATAGCCGTCCCAATCAACCCCATGCAAGTCGGCTACATAGAACTTGTCCTTCACTTGCTGCCAGACGTGATTGAACATATACTCTCGTTCCTGATAGGGACGATGGTTGAATCTTGCTTCAAAAAGAATCGGGCTGATCTGGTTGTTGGAGATATTTACTTTCTTGATGTTTCCTCCCGTACAGACATAGAGATTCTTGAAATCCTTGTCGGCCATCATCTCACCGCCACCAATGCCTTTGAGCACAAGCTCGGTCTTGTTCTCACGGAGATCGTGTTTCCACAAGTCCATGCCGCCCTCGAAAGCAGCCTGATAATACAAGGTGTCCCCCGTAACAGAGAGGACACAGTCGCCCAGTCTGGAAGAGTTGACCGTAAGCCTTACGATCCGGTCCCTGCAGTTGTCAAGATCCAGATTCAAGCGGCTGTCGCTCTTGGCTGCATCTTTTTTGCCGGCCTTCTTCCCTTTCTTCCCGGTTTTTGCCGTTTTGTCGGCAGCCAAAGCCTTGCCTTGTTCTTTCTCGGCCTCTTCCTGCATCACCTTTTCTTCCTTGGTCATTCTGAAGCGGTCGTAGGCATCAAGGTCGAAGAACATCATATAGACATCGTCTTCCGCCCCCCAACTTCCATGGCTGCGGAAACCGGCACGGTCGCTGCTGAACACCATGGCCTTGCCGCCCAGTGCCCATTTGCCGTTGCCCTCATTGTAACCGCTTTGGGTGAGGTTGTGTACCTCGCCGTTGCCCGATGCGTTGACCAAAGCAATGTCCTGACTGTTCCAACCGCCTGTACCTATATAGGAAGAGAGCAGCCAATGGCTGTCAGGGCTCCATTCGAACCAGACATCTCCGTCGCTGTAAGAAAAGATGTACTTGCCGTCCATCAACGTGCGGACAGCCTTGCTTTTCACGTCAACCGCACGCAGCGTAGCACGTTCCTCCAGAAAGGCAATACTCTTTCCGTCGGGGCTGTAGCGGGGCTGGAACGAGGTCTTGTCCGAGTTCACGAGCCGCTCTTCTACCAAATCGGTAGCGTATGTGAAGTTCTTTTCGTCTTTTTTCTTGATGGTAGTCCGGTAGATTTGCCACAATCCGTTGCGTTCCGAAGCATAGACGATGCTTCTTCCGTCGGGTGCGAAGTCGATGCTGCGCTCCTGCTCAGGGGTATCGGTAATCTGCCTGGTGGTTTTGTAATCTACCGATGTGACGTAAACATCGCCGTGCATGACAAAGGCCACTTCCTTTCCATTGGGTGCAACCCGTATTTCGGTAGCACCGGAAGATCTGATTTGGCGCTCCAAGTCATTGTCGTTCCGGTCGGCGGTCACATTCACATTTACCTTCTGGGGTTCGCTCCCCTCTCTTGCCGTATAGATTTCACCATTGTAACTGTAGCACATCGTACCGTCATTGGCAACGGTGAGGTATCTCACGGGATGATTCTTGTGGTGCGTCAGCTGCAGTTTTTCCCCTCCATCGAGCTTTTGTTTGTAAACGTTGAAAGTTCCGTCTTCTTCGCTCAGATAGTAGAACGAACTGCCGTCAACAGCCCACCTCGGCGTGCGGTCTTCACCCTTGAAGCCGGACATTTTCGTGTATTTCCCGTCCTTGCAAAGCCAGATGTCGCGCGTAACCGATGATGTATGGTGCTTGCGGAAATTGTCCTCATATCCTTTTACGTCGTGGTACAGGATTTCTCCTTTCGCGTTAATGTTGACATCTTGCATGGGCAATTCTGAAAACAGGCGTGCCTTTCCTCCACCGATTCCCACTTGATACACTTGCGGAAAAATGCCGCTGGCAAACATGATGGACTTGGCCGTAGGCATCAGGTTCGCGCTGAACAAGACGGTGGTATCATTCAAGAATGTCAGCGGTGTTTCGTCTCCGCTGTTGGTCGTCAAGCGTTTGGGCGCACCGCCTTTGTTATCCATCACATACACGTCCAGACTTCCCTCTCTGGCAGAAGCAAAAGCGATGCGACGGCCGTCGGGACTCCATGTGGGGTATGCATCGTATGCGGCGTTAGAAGTCAACTGCTTTGCTTCTCCACCTTTCGACGATACCGTAAAAATGTCACCTTTGTACGAGAAAGCGATGGTTTTCCCGTCGGGTGAAATGGCACTGAACCTCATCCACAAAGGGTTTGTTTCAGCAGCTGCGCCCAGTGACAATGCAAGGGCAGCAATTGTCAATATTCTTTTCATTTAATGTTAGATTTGTTTTGTCCGAAAACACAACCTGATATGGTTCTTCGTTTCTTAATATGCAAATTCAAGCAATACACAAATTGACCAAAATCAAGACAATGCAGCAAAGGTACATGATTTTATGCAAAACGACAAAAAAAACAGACAAAAATAGAAATTTAAGGAATAAATACTAACTTTTTATAACATTTACTGCTATCTGATTTCTTTTACCATATCCGTTTTTCCGGGCGGGTCAAGAAAGTGCGTTTTGTCACCAAAGATTATATATCGTTAAACTGCCTGAAAGAATTTTTGTTTGCAGATTTATTGGAATATATTTGCATCAACAAATGCGATTCCCATGAAAAAGGTTTGCCACATTCCGTTTTTCCGCCATGCGTGGATGCTCATGGTGCTGATGGCATCGAACGTCCATGCGCAGATGAGAACAAGGGTTCTCATCGACATGGAAACAAGGACACCCATACGCAATGTTTATGTGGCAGCCAACGGCAAGCAGGCAGCAAAAACCGACATGTATGGCCGCTATACCTTGGCGGAAGACTTCGACTCCGTGACATTCCATCACGCTTCCTACATTCCCATTACAAGAACCAAAGAGGAGTTGCAGGACACTATTCGTCTGCTGCGCTCGTACAACATGCTGGCAGATGTGGTTATCTACGGAAAGGCCCCGAAAGCTGATTTCGGAGGGACGTTGGTGCTTCCCAAGGCTTCCGGCAACCGAACAAGAAAAACATTCGGAGCCTTCGACTTGTCGAGAATGCTTGACTTTAAGGGGAACAAAGCCCGGAAAAGGCTGGAAAAGTTCAACAAGATGATGAAAAACTACTGACCTCCCTTTCTCGACAACTGTTTTTTTTACCATCAAGCACAAATCTTGCGCAAAAAATTTGGGAGTTCATGGTGTTTTCTTTATATTTGCAACCGAACTTAAAATATTGTTAACTTAGCATTTTACTAACCCAAACAATCAATTATGAAAAAAATTTTTTCTTTAGTGCTCATCTTCTGGACATTTTTAGGGAGTGTCCATGCTTCGAAAGACTTTACTCTATTGGGGAAAAAGACCTATGGCATGGCGATTTCGCCCAATGGGAAGTACATTGTGGGGAACGACAATGGGCAGGCATTCCACGGATTGAAGATGACGAGTTTTCTCTATGACATGGAAAGCAAATCCATGTCGTGGCTTACCCAATTCGATGCAGACCATCCCGAAAAGGGAGGACAGTTTGAAAATGTCAACGACGAGGGGACGATTTGCGGAATGGTAAAGGACACGGAACACTCGGTGACATGGGACGGGGTGACCGGCCCCACCAACGTGGCAGCCGTTTGGCACAACGGAACACTCACCAAGTTGCCCTACGGCGATTTGAACCTCGATGAGTTTGTACAACCCGTTGACGGCACATTTGCCCTTTCCATGTCGAACGATGGAAAAACCATTGTGGGCTATGCGTGTTTCGGCAACTACGCCCATGTGAAACCCTGCAAATGGACGCTCGACGAAAAGGGAAAATGGTCGTTGGAGATATTGTCCATGCCGGAGGGAGGCAAGAATGCCAGCGCGTTCGACATTTCCGCCGACGGTTCCGTCATTCTCGGTTCCGCACAAATCAATTACAATACATACGCCATTTACTGGAAAGACGGCAACTGCTACCGAGTGCAGCCTACCAAGGAAGATGAAGGCAATGCCGTGTTTGGCATCAAGGCGATGGATCTGAGTCCTAATGGAAAATATTTCACCTTCGCCCTGAGCTTCACCACCCATTACCGTATATTCGATGTGGAAAGCGGCACCTACCGCAAACTGCCCACTTTTGACACCGAAGGGTCGGCCAGCTTCCTGACCGTTGCCGACAACGGGAACGTGAGCGGCGCATTCACTTATGGATTTGCAGATCTCGGAGGAGACACATACAACCATCCTTTCTATTATCAGTATGAGACCGACCGCACTTTCGACCTTACCTATTATATGTATCTGTTTGCACCGGGCGTCACTCCCAGTTTTTCTTTCAAACCGGAAGACAACACACAGGCCAATCCTTTTGCCATGTCGGCAGACGGAAACACCATCTTGGGAAACAGAGACGTTTATTCTGCCACCGATGAGGGAGCAGAGGCATGGGTGATTCGTCTTGAACCATCCCATATCACCATACCGGAAACACCTGAAAACATAGAAGGCATTTCAGAAAATCTCCATCAGGTAGTCCTGACATGGAAGAGCGACACGAAACAATATGACGGCCTCACCCTGAAAGGATATAACATTTACTGCAACGGCAAACAGGTGAAGCGAACGGACGAAGTGGCAGACCAGATGAAGGTGGTCATCGACAACGCCGCTGTGGGCTATCCGCAATATGCCGTTGAAGCCATCTTCACCCATTCCGACGGAAAAGAAATCCTCTCGCCGCGCTCTGTTCCCGTAACCGTAACCGTGGCAGACAACTACGACCTGCCGCTCTTCGACAATTTCAACGATGCTTCGCTGAAAACCAATTTCTGGACAACGACTGAAGATTACGGTGAAGAAAACGACAAGTTCTGGGGAGCCGCACAATATGCAGGATGGCAGGGAACATACGCTCTGGCCACCGGCGCAACCATGAACAAACCTTATTCCAACAGTCTCGTATCCAGACAGATGGATGCCACGAATGCCGACAAGGTGAGATTCTCGTTCATGATGTTTGTCAACCAGTTCTACAATCCTGAGACATCCGCAACCGACAAAGACACTTTGACGCTTGAGGTTTCCACAGACAAAGGGCATCACTGGATTCCGGCAAAAGACTGGGTTATAGGGGAACTGCCGAAATATTACACCATCCGATCCGTAGATATTTCACAACAGGTAGCGAAAAAGATGTTCTCCATCCGCCTGCGCAAACACGGAGAAGGGAGAATGCAGTACTACATCTATATAGACAACCTGAAAGTAAGTACGAAAAACGAAAAGGACGCTCCCCAGGGAGTGATCGGCGAATATGCTGAAAAGGAAAAGCAGGTAAAAGTACTGTGGAAAGACGAGTCGCAGGCCTATCCTCTCAACTACGTGAACGATGAACCCATGAAGATGCTTACATTAGGAAATGAAGGCAAAGAACTGATCGGCGCCAACATGTTCACAAACAAGGAATTGGCCCTCTACCACGGAAAATATCTCACATCCATCAGCACCACCGTCAATTATTTTTCGGAATACGACGAAGGAAAGGGCATAGAAGCGTCTGTCGTGGTATTTGAGGACGGGAAACTGGTACGCGAACAAAAGATTGAAAACATGGCGTACAACGCATACATCACCCAAAAGCTCAACGAACCGGTGCTGATCGACAGAAACAAAGAATTGAAGATCGGTGTCAAGGTTTACAACTACGACACCCGACAGGTTCCGCTGCTCTATTCCAACACTTCAGGCTGCATCCCCGGCAAGAGCGACCTTTACTCCGAGGATAATGGAAAGACGTGGCATTCGGTGCATCAGTTCTTTACGGACAACAATCAGCCAGGCAGCGCAGAATGTTGCTGGTACATCACAGGCAACGTGACTGAAACAACAGCCTACGAACTTTCTGCCGAAACTCAAAATCTGATAGGCTATAACATCTTCCGCAATGGAGAGCAGATGAACGGCATGTACATACCGGCTGTAGCCGCTCGTTTCATCGACAATGCCCCCATCGACAACGCCTCCTATGAAGTGGTGGCCTATTATGCCGACGGTTCGATTTCCGAAACCTCCCAACCGTATAACGTGGGAATACTTTCCAGCATCGCAGGAAACAAAGTGGATGGCAATCTTGTCAGCTACAACGGCAATACACTGACCGCGAACAAGCCTTGCGACAAGATATCGCTGGTATCTGCCAATGGACAAACGCTTGTCCAAAGTACAAGCGGCAGCATTTCGATTGCCAACATACCTGCCGGTATATATATCGTTGTGGTGCAGTTTGACGGAAAAACGAATGTGCAGAAAATCGTCAAGAGATAATCTCATCTAAATTCATCCGGATTGTTCATGTCTGAAAGGCTGAAACAATCCGGATGAATCGTTTCCGGACACATTCTTTCACAAAACACAGGAAAGAAACCTTCTTTTTTCATCAAACTCGGAAGAGTTTACACAGATTCATGTTTTTTTCATGCAAAGACACTGCAAAGTCTCCTTTTTTCTTAGAAATTTGTACTACCAAAATCTTAAAATTCCAATTCATCATTTAACGTACCTCTACGAAAAAATGTTTTTACAGCAATCGTCGCATTGCTTAGTTTAGGAGCAAATGCTCAAAAAACGCAAACAGCCTTAGGATTAAACCTGACTTATCCTTCAGAACCGAAAAAACCGGGTATTGGTGTGAAAGGATGGAAACCTGGCTGCAATCACTGTAGGAAATGCCTGCAATTTCTCATTCCTTCCGAGCATCTTGACATAAAGAACTGCCCTTGTCCGCTGATGGACGAGGGCAGTTCTTTGATGTGGGCATTGATGCTCCAGCGTTTTATCTGTCGTATTCCAAATGAAAGTTGACAACAGCCTCCAATCCTTTACGGAACATATCCAACGGCATGTTCTCATTGGGCGAGTGGATGGCATTCGATTCCAGACCAAACCCCATCAGAACGGTCTTTACACCCAGAATCTGCTCGAAAGTGGAGATGATGGGAATGCTTCCACCGCGCCTTACCGGCAACGGCCGCTTGCCAAACGCTTTCTCAAATCCGCGTTCCGCCGCCTGGTATGCCGGCAGGTCGATAGGGCACACATACCCCTCGCCTCCGTGCATGGGCTGCACGTTTATCTTCACCGTCTTTGGAGCAACCCGGTTAAAATGGTCAACCACCAACCGACTTATTTTCTCATGATTCTGGTGAGGCACCAACCTACAGGAAATTTTGGCATATGCCTTTGAGGGAATCACTGTCTTTGAGCCTTCGCCCGTATATCCTCCCCATATTCCGCAAACGTCAAACGAGGGGCGGAATCCTGTGTGTTCGATAGTACTGTAGCCTTTTTCTCCGAACAGCTCTTGCACATCGAGCGACTGCTTGTACTTCTCCAGATCAAACGGGATGGAAGCCACCATCTTCCGCTCTTCCTCAGGCACGTCTTCCACATCGTCGTAGAATCCCTGGAACTGTATCCGCCCGTCCTTGTCCGTCACATCGGCAATCAGCTTGCAAAGCACATTGATGGGATTGGCCACCGCTCCGCCGAAGTGTCCCGAATGCAGGTCGTGGTTGGGCCCCGTCAGTTCTATCTGCCAATAGGCCAATCCGCGCAGCCCTGTTGTGAGCGAAGGCAGTTCGGCTGAAAGCATGCTGGTGTCGGAAACCAAAATCACGTCGCACTCCAACAAGTCTTTGTTTTTTTCGCAGAACGCGCTCAAACTGGGTGATCCGATTTCCTCCTCTCCCTCCAAAATGAATTTGACGTTGTGTTTCAGCAAATCGTTCTTTACCACATACTCGAAAGCCTTGGCTTGGATGAACGACTGTCCTTTGTCATCATCGGCTCCGCGCGCCCAAATATGCCCGTCTCTCACCTCCGGCTCAAACGGCTCGCTGTTCCACAGTTCAAAGGGTTCTGCCGGCATCACGTCGTAGTGCCCGTAAACAAGGATGGTCTTTGCCTTCGGGTCCACCATCTTTTCTGCATACACAATGGGATTCCCTTCCGTGGGCATGATGTCCACTTTGTCAACCCCTGCTTCCACGAGCAATTCGCTCCACCGCCTGGCGCACCGCAGCATGTCCTCATGATGTTCGGGTTGTGCACTTACGCTTGGTATGCGTATCAAGGAAAACAGCTCTTCCAACATTCTGTCTTCATTCTTTTTGATATATTCTTTTATCATATTATTTAGTATATAGGTTTGTTGTCTTTTTATTTACAAAAATATTGCTTTCCCTCTGAATGGGCATATTATTTTAGGTAAATATTCTTAAAACCCATCCTTTAGCGGAAGTTGACAGGAAAATCCCTATTGCACAATAGGGTTATTCCTCGCAGGAAATGGGGTATTTTTTTTGTAAGAGACAATTCTAACCATTACTTTTGTGGTCTAATCCATCATTAATTATATATTATGAAAATTCTAAATGTTACAAAAAAACTGACGGCAGGTTCTATCCTCGTGTGCATCATGTCAGCATGTGCGGCATTAGGCATTTTATCCCCTTCAACAATCAACAAAATCCAATATGGGATGACCCAGCAACAGGTGAGGGAAACCATGAAATGTTCTCCCGATTACAGGCGCTTCTCTGGAAAAAGGGAAGAGTGGGAATATCGTGGAGCCGGCGACAGAGAAGGCTATGAACGCGTGGTTGTGGTGGCGTTTGAAAATGGAAGAGTCACGGATCTGGACTCGTTCTCTGAACCAATCGTCCCCAAAATGCCAATACTGCCTTTCCAGAGTGGACGAGCAAATTAACAGTCCGTTTTCTCTCCATGGTTTTTTCTGTGCCCCTGTTGCAATCTTAGTTTGGGAAATTCGGCATCTGCGACTGTAGCATGCCCAGTGTATTGGCATGGCATCGTTGAAATCTGAAACTTGCGGACAAAATGGCTTTTTGTCGGATAAAAAAATTATTTTTGCCATAAAATAAAAGAAAACCGTCCCGGACGGTTAGGAAACCGAGGGGAAGTTCGTCATACAAGTAAATGACAACAATCAATCAGATGCTGAAGAAAGATGATGTAGAGCAGTTCTACCGCAGTTATTATGGCAAGATGTGCCGTTTGGCAGGCGTCATGCTCCACGATGCCGAAGAAGGCAGGGACGTGGCAAGCGACGTGTTTGCCCAGGTGGCAGAGGGCAGAATACAGTTGCCCCCCGACCGTGAGGAGGCCTATCTGCTGTTGTGCGTGCGCAACCGCTGTCTGGATGTCATCGCCCGGATGAAAGTGCGCAAGCGCATGATGCGCCACCTGACGCTCAACGTTTCGCCCACCATGGTACCGGTAAACGAACGTGAACAGAAAATAGAGCGCATGCTTCACTATGCAGAAAATGAATTTGCACCACAAACGCTGAAGGTGTTCCAACTGAGATACGACAGGAAAAAGTCGTACAGGGAAATTGCCGAGGCATTGGACATCAGCGAGACCTCTGTCTACAAACATCTTTCAAAGGCATTGGTGACACTTAAAAAATTTGCAGACCATGATGAATGAGGAGAAGATGGAGCGACTGCTGAAAATGGCAGAGCATCCCGAACTGTTCAGCGACAGTGAGATGGAACAACTGATGGGCGACGAAGAGTGCCGTCAGTATTACGAATTGACGGTGATGGCGGAAGAGGGCTACCTGCAACGGAAGGACAAGGACAATGAGCAGCCGGCCCTGGCCGACTCACCAGTACACAAAGGCAGCGGTTGGGCTTGGCACAAGACGGCAGCCGCAGTAGTGGGCATTCTGATGATGGCGGGAATCGCTTTTGCTGCCATCCGTCTGACCACCGCCCGCAGAAACGGTGTTCCTGCAACAGAGCAGACAACCGCCAAGACCATCGGCAGCGTACAAGGGAAGAAGGCTCCAGGGGTGAAGCTGGGAGAAAAGACGCAGGAACCTGCCATACCCTGTATGTTTGAAGATGTGGAGCTGGAAAAGATTCTTGCCGAAATGGGCAAGTTCTATCAAATGAAAGTGGTTTTCAGGAACGAGGAATCGCGCAAACTACGCCTGTTCTTCAAGTGGGAGAAGAACCGCAATGTGGAGGAAGTGCTGGAAGACCTTAACCATTTCGACCACGTAAACATTTCCATAGAGGACCGAACCCTTATCGTTGAATAATCCAACCGCATACAGACATGAAGACAAAAATATTTTTGGTGATGCTCACAGTGTGCGGTATCATGAATACTGTTTCTGCCCAGAACATCAACCGCACCTATCGCCAGATGTCGCTTTCCAAGGTTTTGGAAGACTTGGGCAAGGCAACCAACCGATATACCATCAATTTCATTTACAACGAACTGGAGGATTTCACCATTACAGCAGACATCTGCAACAGCACCATTCCCGATGCCGTGCGCAGGGTTTGCGAACTCTACCCCATGAAAATCACATTCGACGATAACCGCATCTATGTGGAATGTACGCAGAAAGCAGAGCGGAAACTCATCGGAAAGGTGGTGGACAGCCACCACCAGCCCGTAGCGTTTGCCAACGTAACCCTGCTGTCTCCGGCAGATTCCGGTTTTGTCAACGGTGGCGTGACCAACAACAACGGCGACTTTGTGGTTCCGTGCGACAGGCAAAAGGTGGTTCTGAAAGTGTCGTGCATAGGGTATCGAACACTCTATCGCACAACAACCGTAACAAATATGGGCACATTGAAACTGGCCAATGAGGCCTATACCATCAAAGGGGTTGTGGTGAAAGGCGACCGGCCGCAATACAAGATGTCCAATGGCGGCCTCACAGTGGACATTGAACATTCGCTGCTGTCGCAAATGGGGTCTGCCGCCGATGTGCTGGCCCAGCTGCCGCGCGTGAAAGTAAGCAGCGAAGGCGATGTGAGCGTATTTGCCAAAGGCACACCTCTAATATATATCAACAACAAACCCGTGAGGGACAAGGGAGAGCTGCAGCGGCTGAAATCTACTGACATCAAGAGCGTGGATATCATCACCAACCCCGGTGCGCGCTATGCCGCGACAGTAGAATCGGTCATCCGCATCAAGACCTTCCGCCCACAGGGCGATGGGTTCAGTGCCCGCTTTGTCACCAACATGAAATACAACAAAGAATGGGCGGGCAACGATGAACTGTTCGTGAAATACCGCAACAAGGGATGGGAGGTCTTCGCAGACTTGTACTATTACAGCACCAGTTTGGGGGAGGACAACCATTTGTGGCAAGATTTCCACACCAAAGAGAACCATATCAGCATAGATGAGAAGACACTGACAAAGATGAGATTCAATGGACTTTTCGGGCAAACAGGATGGAGTTACGACATCAACGAAGACAATTCGGTGGGCATGTCCTATTCTTTGAGCAAGTCGCTCTATGGAAGAGCTTTCACCAACAATGCCGAGATGGACATCTTTCGCAATGGAATGCCGGAAGGCAGGTCTTTCATTGACTTTGAACGCAGAAGCCACGACGGTCCGAGCCACGAATGGAATGCCTATTTCATTGGTAAAATTGGGAAAACAAGCATTGATTTCAATGGAACATACATCTGGAAAAAGACTTCGGCAAAGGTTCACCTCACGGAACGGAGCGACGAGTTGGACAACCGCGACATTCATTATGGAACATACGGCCGCAACAACATGCTTGCCGGAAAAATCATTCTGAGCCATCCTGTGGGAAAAGGTACGGTCAGTGTCGGTTCGGAAGTTTCACACACCAATGCCTCCGGCTTATACGAAATCAACACCGATTATGTTTCACCGTCCAAGACCGACATCAAAGAGAACAACATTGCCGGTTTTGCGGAAATGCAGATGCCGCTGGGACAATTTTCCCTGAATGCAGGCTTACGTTTCGAGCACGTTTCCGCCGACTATTATTCGTTCGGTGTTTGGCAGCAAGAGCCGAGCCGTAACTACAACAACTGGTTTCCCAATTTCTCGGTTTCGTGGAACGGAAACAAATGGGCGATGCAACTCAACTATGTGAGCAAGACAGAGCGCCCCTCGTACAGTTCGCTGCGCAATGAGAAACAATACGACAACCGCTACATGTATGAAGGCGGAAACCCCTATCTCCGCCCGTCCATCAAGCACAACCTTGAATTAAACATGGTACGCTCATGGCTGTCCGTGTCGGCAGGCTATACCTATTCCACAAATGCCATCGTATGGGTGACATCCCTGTACGAGAACAAGGAAATCTCCTTCCTCCGCAACATGAACTTCGACCATGCGCAAGATGTTTATGCCTCCGTCAGCGTTTCTCCAAAATTCGGATGGTACGAGCCTTCGTTTGAAGTGAATTATTCGCAGCAGATATTCGATTCAAAGCGATATGGAAGCAGTCGAGACATGAACAAGCCCGAGTTTGGCTTTACCCTGAGGAATCGGTTTGTGGTCAGTCCCTCGTGTTTTGCTCTTGTCAACATCAACTACAGCACAGAGAGTTGTAGCGGTTTCGTGCTGAACAAGGAATCCGGCTCGCTGAATGTAGGTTTGGTGAAATCTTTCATGAACAAAGCCCTCACCTTCAATCTTTTTGCCAACGACTTGCTGAAGACAAACCGTGAACGCTGGATGATGTACGGACAGAATGTGATTCTTGGAAAAGACTGCTACAACTATTCGCGCAAAATAGGTCTGACCGTCACCTATAATTTCAACGCTACGCGCAGCAAATACAAAGGAACGGGTGCCGGAAACGAAGAAAAAAGAAGATTGTAAGCGAACCGCTAAAAGTCGAAGCGGCGTTATTGAAAATCCGCAGTGCCGTTGGCCGGCACTGCGGATTTGGAAACAATGGTATTCGCAGCGAGGGTCAGTGATGCACCAGTGTTCCGATTTCTTCTCCGTCCATCACTTTTTTCAAATTGCCCACAATGTCCATGTTGAACACATAGATGGGCAAATGATTTTCGTTGCACATGGTGACCGCCGTCAAATCCATCACCTTGAGTCCGCGCGCCAGCACTTCGTCATAGGTGATGTCGGTAAACTTCGTTGCCGTCGGATCCTTTTCGGGATCGGCCGTATAGATTCCATCTACGCGTGTTCCCTTGAGCATCACTTCGGCTTCAATTTCTATGCCACGCAACGAACTTCCCGTATCGGTGGTGAAATAGGGACAGCCTGTTCCGGCAGAGAAAATACAGACATAGCCCGCTTCCATGGCTTCCATGGCTTTCCACTTGTTGTAGAACTCACCAATGGGTTCCATGCGAATAGCGGTCATCACCTTGTTTTTCACACCGATGGCACCCAGCGCACTGCTCAGTGCCAGCGAGTTCATCACGGTTGCACACATCCCCATTTGGTCGCCCTTCACACGGTCGAAGCCTTTGTTCGCTCCGCTCAACCCTCGGAAAAAGTTTCCACCACCTATCACAATTCCTATCTGAACACCCATCTGCTGCACTTCCTGAATCTGGCGCGCATAGTCGTTCAGACGGTCGGTGTCAATACCAAAGCCTTGATCGCCCTGCAAACTTTCACCACTGAGTTTCAACAATATTCTTTTAAACTTTGCCATAACTGAATGTTTCTTTCATTTTTATCTGTTGTTTGGTATATCTCCTTCACAGTTGCCCTAACCGTTGTTTTTCGCCCCAGGCATTGTCCATTGTTCATCAATCACATATTGGATTTCCTTGAACGCGTACTTTGAGAGCATTTTTTCACCCGCCCCACAGGATTTGCCCAGTACAAGATGCCCGTCGTCCTCCACATCTTCCAAGGTATATACGGCTTCGCGGCCATCCAAATGTCTGAACTTGTGCCTCTCGCCTTTCCAATAGAGCGACGCGCGGTAGATGTTTCTCACCTCTTCCCACTCTCCTCTATCCAATTTCTTCAAATACGCCACCCAACACCGCACAAACCGTTGCAGCATTTCTTCCCGCTCCGTTTCATGTCCCACAATTTGACAGATGGAAACCGGATTGGGCGCATCTCCACAGAAATTCTGCTGGTTCACATTGATGCCCGTGCCTATGATGCAATCTTTGATATGCTTCCCGCAGAGCCTGCTTTCTATCAACGTTCCGCAAAGTTTCTTATTGCGCCAATAAATGTCGTTCGGCCACTTTATCCTCACGTCGCCCACATATTCATCCAGTGTCTGTTTCAGCGCCACGGCGTTCGCCATCGACAGGATGAACTGCTTCTCTGCCGGGATTCCCTGGGGATGAACCAGCAGGCTGAACGTAAGGTTTTTACCTTTCTCGCTCTCCCACCGGTTGGTGCCGCATCCTCTGCCGGCAGACTGGAAGTCGGTCCATGCCACAGTCATGTCTTCCCCCTCTGCCGGCCGGTATCTCCACAGATAATCGTTGGTAGATTCCACCTCTTTTATATATAGAGTCTTGATGTTCATCGTTTTCGTTCATCCTTTCAATATCCGGCAGGCAAGAATGCGTTTTCTATATGGTTCACCCTGCAGTTGTCGTCATCCGTACCCGTCACGGCCACAATGTCAAAACGGATGTCCGCGTCGATGCCGTGTATTTTCACATACTTGCCGGCCGCAAGGCTCAGGCTTCTTACCTTCCGCCAGTCCACCGCCTCTTCCGGTTCGTTGAACACGTTGTTCCGCCGTGTTTTCACCTCCACCACCACAAGCGTCGGCCCGTCGGCCGCCACAATGTCCAAGTCTCGGTGCCCGTCTTTCCAGTTGCGTGCCAACAACCGATATCCCTTTTGTGCAAGATACCGTGCCGCCACTTGTTCGCCCCATTTCCCAAGTTCATTGTGTGCTGCCATATCGTTACGGTTATGTCTTGTATTTTATGCAAAGGCTGTAACTGCAAGCGCAATGAATGTTCACTTCCAGATTGCCGAATGCGGTTTACCTCATGCAAAGGTACAACTTAAAAATGGAAAATCTTCAAAAGAGCAGTGTTTTTCGTGCAGCCTCCTTCATCTGCCTGCATGTACATCGTCCTGCATGCCACCCGCCATCATGGCAGCATGGCGGACAATACTTTTGAGTCCATCGAGACTCCCCATGTGTCCCTTTGAGGAAAAGATAAGTCCGTTTCTTAACGAAAAAAAACTTTTTTACACAGAAGAGAAGAAAAATTGCAAGAAAACGCACAGGCAATGAATAGTTTTTGCTATCTTTGCAAAAGATAAGAATCACTAAAAAAGTGCATTACAAAAAAAGAACTAAATAATGAATCAACAAAAGGCAAGCCCGGCTGAGGGCAAATTAGGTATTATGGCAGTTGGTTGTGGTGCTGTTTCCACAACTTTCATGACCGGTGTGCTGATGGCACGCAAGGGGTTGGGAAAACCAATCGGTTCGATGACCCAATACGACAAAATCCGCGTGGGAAAGGGAGAAGACAAGAAATACCTTCCCTACGGCGAGATTGTTCCACTGACCCAATTGGACGACATCGTTTTCGGTACATGGGATGTTTATCCGCAAAACGCCTACCAGGCAGCCATGTATGCAGAAGTGCTCAAAGAAAAAGACATCAACCCCGTTCGCGACGAATTGGAGAAAATCGTACCCATGAAAGCCGCATTCGACAGGAACTTTGCCAAGCGCATTGACGGCGATAACGTGAAGGATTGCAAAACCCGCTGGGAAATGGCAGAGCAGTTGCGCGAGGACATCCGCAGGTTCAAGAAAGAGAACAACTGCGCACGCATCGTCGTGATCTGGGCCGCATCGACGGAAATCTACGTTCCGGAAGACGAGGCTGTCCACGGAACGTTGGAGGCACTCGAAAAGGCCATGAAGGCCGATGACCGCGAGCACATCGCTCCTTCCATGTGCTACGCTTATGCCGCACTGATGGAAGGCGCACCCTTTATCATGGGCGCACCCAACACCACCGTTGACATTCCCGCCATGTGGGAACTGGCCGAGAAAACCAAAATGCCTATTGCAGGGAAAGATTTCAAGACGGGACAGACATTGGTGAAGAGCGGTTTCGCACCCATCATCGGCACACGCTGTTTGGGACTGAGCGGATGGTTCTCCACCAACATTCTTGGCAACCGCGACGGACTGGTGCTTGACGAGCCTGCCAACTTCCGCACCAAGGAAGTGAGCAAGCTTTCCACACTCGAGACCATTCTGCGTGCCGAAGACCAGCCCGACCTTTATACCGACTATTACCACAAGGTACGCATCAACTACTATCCCCCACGCAACGACAACAAGGAGGGATGGGACAACATCGACATCTTTGGATGGATGGGCTACCCCATGCAGATAAAAATCAATTTTCTCTGCCGCGACTCCATCCTCGCCGCTCCTTTATTGCTCGACCTTTGCCTGCTGAGCGATCTGGCGGCGCGTGCCGGACGCTATGGCATACAGCGATTCCTAAGCTTCTTCCTGAAAAGCCCGATGCACGACTACACCAAGGGCGAAACGGCGGTAAACAACCTCTACCAGCAATACACCATGCTGAAAAATGCAATCCGCGAAATGGGAGGCTACGAGGCTGATGAGGAAATAGACTGATGGAAAACGATTGGAACCACAAGAAAATAGCAGTGAGACTGATGGTCGCATTGCTATTTCTTGTATTGATTGCATTGCTGGCACTACCGTTCATCCCTTCGGGCGAGGAAGGAATGAAGCGCAGCGTGGCCCTCGTGGAATACCGCGGATGCTACGCACTGGATGTCGACGGGAAAACTGTTCTCTACATCAGCGACATCCAGCAATCGCCCGACAGTGCACTGTTCGCTACGGATCACGATTCGCTGGCCTGCACAACCGTTTATCTGAACGGCTGCTGGAGCCATCGGTTTTGGTTTTTCCCTTCTTGCCACGGACGTATTCTCACGGCATCGCCCGAAACGGGGAAAAACCTCATGGCAGCAAAAGCCAACCGACACACAGGCAATTTTGTGGCCTACTGGCAGAAAGCCCTGGCAGACAAAGAGAAAAATCTTCAGACCCAGATTCAAGAACTGAACTACTATCTTGACCGCAACAGGGTGATTGATGCAGGCTACAATACCATTGCCTCGTATGCAGCCCTAAAAATCAAGGAAAAAGAAAAGGTGCGGCAGGCACTGGCGGCACTGGGGAGTATCAAGAAAGGGCAGCATATCCACATTCGCCCCGTCAACCACTACACCTTAATATATACGGATCCACAGAAAAAAACGAAACGTATGGATTGTCGGCTGCTCTATACCGACAAGGAAAGCGGATTGTCCATGGTGCAGACTCACGACAAGGAGACACCCAACTGGGCAAAGGCACAATTTTTCATCCCGCTCAAAAGCGGTCTGTGCTCGGTGGGCGACAGCGTGACTGTGGCCGCTTGTTTCGGAACGAACGACAAAGGTTTCATTGCGGAAAAAGCATATCCAAGCCGCACGGGCGGGCGGCTTACGAAGACATCGACCGGCGGAATATTGGAAAGCAACATCATGGAAGGACTGGCACCAACCGCCTCTCCCGTCTTTAACAAATGGGGCATCTTTGTAGGAATGAGCCTGAAAGGGAGCAGAAACGGAAAGGGAACGGCCTATTACGGGGAGCGGGAAAACGGAAAGCCAACCGGCTATGGCATTCTGGTGACCAACGACAGTACGGCCTACGCCGGACAATGGGAACAGGGCAGGCGACAGGGCTTTGGACGTGTAACGGACAGTAGTGGCAGACAGATTGACGGTATATGGAATGCCGACACCTTGGTAAGGGGCGTGCGCACCGGTCTGTCGGGCACCTACAAAGGCGAGTTCAACCGTTTCCTGATGGCCGCAGGGCATGGCATATACACAGACAAAAACCATTATTACGACGGTTTGTGGGCCAATGACAAGCGCAACATGTTCGGTTTCTCCATCGATTCTTTGGGTCGCATGCGTGTGGGCGAATGGAAGAACGACCGCTACCGGGGCGAGCGGCTGCTTTATACGGCTCAAAGGGTCTATGGCATAGACATTTCGCGCTACCAGCACGACATCGGCCGCAAGCACTACCCCATCCACTGGAACCAAGTGCGAATTGTCCAGTTGGGCACCATCAGCAAAAAGAGGGTGCAGGGTGCCATTGGCTACCCCGTATCTTTCTGCTATATCAAATCGACGGAGGGGACGAGTGTGCTCAACCGCTACTACACCTCCGACTATGAAACTGCCCGCAAACAGGGAATCCGCTGTGGTGCCTACCATTTCTTCTCCACAAAAAGCAGCGGTGCCGCCCAGGCAAAGTACTTCTTGAAACATTCTCGCTTCAAGAGCGGCGACCTTCCCCCGGTGCTGGACGTAGAACCTTCACACAGTCAAATCAGACGCATGGGAGGAAGCGAAGCCATGTTCAACAGCATTCGGACGTGGATGGCCGTTGTGGAAAAGCACACGGGCACAAAGCCCATTCTCTATATCGGCCAGGACTTCGTGAACCGCTATCTGCCGGAAGCCCCCGACATCAAGCAAAACTACCAGGTGTGGATTGCCAGATATGGAGAATACAAACCCGACGTGAAGCTCGCCGTCTGGCAGTTGAGTCCCGACGGGCGCGTGCGTGGAATAAGAGGCGATGTAGATATCAACGTGTTCAACGGCTACAGGGATGATTTTGAACTGTTTCTCGAACATCACGCCATCAAATAGTTCCGACGGCTTTGTCATTAAGCCATGGCTGTTTGTCGGCGGCGGCTCTTCAGACAACAAACGTTAACAATTCACCGAAATCCTTTAACAAGAAAAGCGGCCGGTGACTTTTTTCCCTATCTTTGTCCCAAAAGAAACAAAAGGCCATGGCAGGTTACATCAGATTTGACCGGGCGATGGAGCGCATGCTGCATGATGACATCACCACAGCCCGTGGCGAGGGGAGACCGGAAGGGCCGGATGTCCGCCATTCCATACCTTGGGCTTTTCAGAGGGACTTCTTTACGAATGAAACTGCAGGTGGTTTTACTAAAAACGAGATAAATGAAAAATATTATGGAAAGTTCAAGACAAAAGAGAGTGCACGGAAAAATTTCTGTTGTGGTTTTGTTGTTGCTGTTGGCATGGACACAGGCAAAAGCAGGAAGTTCTGGAAAAGTGAGGGTAGGCGTGTTCAACGGTCATGGAGGAGCACAAACTTGTATTTGGGAAACCGTGACCTCAATCATGCTCGATCCGGACATGGAGGTTCGCACAGTAGGCTCGGCAGATATGGCCAACAATGTTCTTGATTCGTTGGATGCCATTGTTTTTCCTGGTGGTGGCGGCTCTACCGAATATTTGAACCTGGGCGAGGAAAACATTCGCCGCGTTAAGGCTTTTGTCGCGTTGGGTAAAGGGGTCGTGGGCATCTGTGCTGGTGCTTACCTCCTTTCCGATACGCCCTCGTATGCTTGTCTCGCTATGAATGGGGCAAAGGCCATTGATATTGAACACGACAACCGCGGGCATGGTGTGTCCAAATTCACGCTGACAGAAGAGGGGAAACGGCTGTTTCCGGAATTGGCCTGCAGAGACACCTCTTATGTCTTTTATTACGAAGGGCCTGTTTTCGAGGAAAGTGGGAAGGGCGACATAGCTTATGCAACGATGGCCATGATGGAAAGCGATGTGCATGAAGAAGGAAATGCACCGGTCAATATGACCAACAACAAACCGTTCTTCATTGCAAATTCGTATGGAAAGGGACGGGTGTTCAGCAGTATTGCACACCCGGAGGCTACGCCCGGTATGGCGTGGATGATACCGAGAATGGTGAGGTGGACACTCCGTATGCCCATAAAGAAATACAAGAGTAGGGTGGTGAACCCCGATGTGTATAACAGGGAGATTTTGATGTCGAAAGCGGATCTGAAACGTGAAAAGGAATGCTATGACACATTGCTGTATGCATCGCCTGCAGAGAAGGTTGCTGCTCTCGATTGGCTGCAGTCGTGTCGGTCGTGGGAGGCCAAACGATGGGTGCAAGGGTTGCTGTACGATGGCAGTGCTGAAGTGAGGGCACGTGCGGCAAGATTTATTGCCGAAACCGATTACCTTATATATTTAAGGGACGTGGAAGCAGCGTATAGGACGGAAAAGGATGCGAAGGCGAAGAGGCAAATCAAGATGTCTCTGCAGCATCTGCGCGAGTTGTTGCCTTGAATGAAGAATGGCGAATGAAAGACGGACGGAAATGGGGATGCCGTACAAGATGTTTGACACCTTAATAATATACAGTATATGGAAGGTTGACAGTCCGCTTCATTTCAACAAGAAGAAGATGAAGCATGGAGTCTTTTGTTCCTGTTTCCTTGTGGGCTGATGCTGTTTTCTCATTCTTTGGTGAAATTTTGCTTGATATACTTGATATAAATCAATTAAATGCTAAAAACTGTGTTCTCTTTTCATTTTCTTCTTCAAAAGTTTGGTGCGTATGTTTTTTTTGCCTACCTTTGCATCCGCTTTCACGCCGGTTTCCGGTGTGCTTGCGTCATGAAGGAGTTCTTTGAATGAGATTTACATAGACAGAGTAGTACAGAAGCGA
>JALFBL010000061.1 GCA_022773395.1 Prevotella sp. | reverse complement strand
ACCCAAGTTGATGTCCTTTTTGAGTTAATAATCAATAAAAGCGTTAAATCTTCACCTTTTAGAATGTGCAATTAAAAATAACAACCATATTTCTGACTTATTATCTATAAAATATTGAGTAATAATCGGTTGTAAATACTATTATTGTACACGGCTGAGAAAAATAATCTGTGAAATAGTTGTCCCTTTAGCGGGCGATGCCATGGGTGCCGGGGTGTTTGAACAGGTGAGTACGGCAAGTGTTGGAGGATCCTGTGTCTTGTATGTTCCTAAAGGAAGTGTTGAATCCTATTCTGAAGCTAGCCAGTGGAAGAAATTTGCGCCAAATATTAAAGAAATATCTACGACAGGTGTCAATTCCAATACCTTAAATACCTTTAAGGCGAAGGGAGGTAACGGTGAAATTATCATTGCACGGGGCGTGAATGGAGAACTTGTTGAAATATTTGATATGGCAGGCAGATTGGTCAGGATTGTCAAAGCAAATTCTTCAGAAGTATCCGTACCCTTACCTTCGGGAATATATATAGTTAAGTGCAATCGGGTGCAGATGAAATTGTCTGTAAAATAAATGTAGTGTTTCCCCATCTTTTTGAGGTTGTTCAAAGCGAGGCCATCAATATTGTCAATGCTTTGGGCAGCCTTATGTGGGGGTAAAAAGAAAAAGGTTTCCAATCAATAGATTGGAAACCTTTGTGGGCGTTGACGGATTCGAACCGCCGACCCTCTGCTTGTAAGGCAGATGCTCTAAACCAGCTGAGCTAAACGCCCTTTGTTTTTAAAAGCGATGCAAAGATACGGTGTTTTGTTGAAACCTGCAAATTTTTGAAGAACTTTTTTCAACAAAACTTCAAAAAATCTTCATTTGGACATGATTTTTCCTAATACAAATGGTTTTTGACCATAAAACCACGGAAATCCATCAGAAAGAAACGACTTGGTTGTGGCAGTTGTGCAAACTATAAATACGGGTGAAAAAAATGAAAGAACTTGAAAAAAAAGGACTTTCTGATACAGATTGAACGGTTTGACAAATAATATTCGTAATATTGCACTGACAAATTGATTCTAATGTGAAAAATAAGTCTATCGTATGAAAAAAACTGTCTTGTTTGTCATTGTGGCCTGGAGCGTCTGTGCTTCCGTCATGGCCAATGTCCGTGCAGAAGGTTATCCTTTGAAAGTGACGGAAAGAAAATTGAGCAACGGGCTGACCGTATGGATTAACGAAGACCATTTCCTGCCCAAAGTGTTCGGAGCTGTTGTCGTGAAGGCTGGAGCAAAGGACTGTCCCAATACGGGAATTGCCCATTATTTCGAGCATATCATGTTTAAGGGTACCGACAAGATAGGAACGGTGGATTATCAGGCAGAGAAGCCGTGGCTGGATTCCATTGCCGCTCGGTACGACTTGCTGGCGAATACCCGTGATGAGGCAATGCGAAGGGAAATCCAGAACGACATCAACCGCTTGAGTGTGAAAGCGGGTGAATATGCCATTCCCAACGAGTTCACGAATCTCATTTCTTTATATGGCGGAACACGGCTGAACGCTTTTACCTCCTTTGACGAAACGGTCTATCACAATGCTTTTTCCCCACAGTTCATTGCCCAATGGTGCGAACTGAACAGTGAACGCCTGCTCACGCCTGAGTTCCGTTTGTTCCAAGGCGAACTTGAAACTGTTTATGAGGAGAAAAACATGTATAGCGACAATATGGTTGGGGGGGCGATGGAACAGGCGCAAAAGCAATTGTTGAAGGGAACTCCCTATTCCTATCCTGTCATTGGGAGTACGGAAAATCTGAAAAATCCTCGATTGAGCGAGATGCGCGCTTTCTATGAAAAATACTATGTAGCGGGCAATATGGGACTGATTCTTTGTGGAGACGTGGATGCCGATTCTATCATGCCACTGTTGGAAAGGACTTTCGGAAGGGTGAAACCTGGTACGGCTCCTGCCGCTAAGCCCTACGCCCTTCCTGTGTTCGACCCCAGCAATGTGGTTCACCTTAAACTGCCCATTCCCATCATGAAGGCTGCCGGGCAAGCCTATCTCGCTCCTACCGACCGCGATGAGGACTACGTGGTATTTGAAATAGCGTTAAGCATTTTGACGAACGGCAGCGATGCCGGTCTGTTGGACTCGCTTGTCAACGAGAACAAAATGTTGATGGCTGGAGCCGGAGTGATGAGCCTCAAGGACTTGTCGGTGATGGGGTTTGGTTATATTCCCAACATTCCTTTTGGCTCTAAGCGCAAGGCTGCCCGGCAATGCCTTGAGCAGATAGAGCGTTTGAAGCGAGGACAGTTCAGTGAGGAGGTCTTGGCTGCGCAGAAGTTGAATTATATCCGTAACAAGCAAAGGATGCTGGAGAATCTTGATGAACGCAGTTCCGCCATGATTGCGGCCATGTCGCACGGGTTGTCGTGGGATGCTGTGTTGCGGCAATATCAATCGGTGGATAAAATCACGAAAGCCGACATCATGCGTGTGGCCAGCAAATATTTCAGCAACAGTTATGTCAGGGTGGAGAAAAAGTTTGGCACATACCCTAAAGAGAAAATTTCTCAACCCAACTACAAGCCTGTGGCTCCCAAGCATGCCGGTGAGAAATCGGCTTATGCCAAGACACTGGAGCAGATGCCTTGCAGCCAGATGCCGCCACGCTTGGTAGATTTCGACAAGGATGTTGCCACTCTGCCATTGTCGCCCCTTGTCCATCTCTATACTACCCGAAATCCCTATAATGACCTTTTCCAGTTGCAGCTGATTTTTCATAAAGGAAGCATGGAGGACAGACGGTTGGAAGCGGTGTCAAGCTATCTCGATCTCATCGGAGTGGATTCTCTTTCCAAGCACCAGTTCAGCAAGAATCTGGAAGCATTGGGTGCTCGTTTGAACTTTATAGCCGACAGTCATTCGTTTTCCGTTGTACTGAGTGGATTCGACCGCAATTTCTCGTCGGCCATGTCGCTGCTGAACAGATTCCTCACCTCTGCCAAGCCTGACAAACGCAAGTTCAAGGAGATGTTGAAGGCCTATAAGATACAGCGCAAGACCTTCTTCAAGGACAATGGCAACATAGCCGGTGCAGCCATGGAGAAGGTCATGTTCGGCAGCAAGTCGTCTTTCATCGACCATCTCTCGCTGGAAGCGTTGAAACAGATGGACGGACAGCTGCTCGTCGATATTTTCAAAGAGTTGCAGAGCAATGAAATGAGCGTGGTGTATAGCGGAAACCTTGGCAGCGAGGAAGTGGCGACGTGTGTTCGCAACAACGTCAATCTGGACAGGATAAACATTCCGCACCATTTTGTTTACCGGCAGTTGGAATCCATCGATACCCCTACGGTTTATTTCTTCGACAACCCGGATGCGCGGCAAGCCCTCATCCGCACCTATTCGCTGTTGCCTGCTGCTTCTACCGAAGAGGCGAGAGCAAAGATGCAGCTGTGGGGAAATTATTTCGGCAGTGGCATGTCATCCATCCTCTTTCAGGAAATCCGCGAGTTCCGTTCCTATGCCTACAGTTCAAGCGGCAGCCTTTATTCTCTTCCGCTCATGACCCATCCCGATGCACCGCTGGCCTACGTCACTCAGTTGGGCACGCAAGCCGACAAAAGCATGCTGGCATTGGGTGTGCTTGACAGCATTTTCCGCAATATGCCGGTGCGTGCGTCGAATGTTGCAGCCAACCGGCAGGCCATCATCCACAGCATCAACAACAACTATCCCGATTTCCGCTCCATCGGCCGCTTCGTGGCGCTCCGTCGTGTCGAGGGCTACCGTCAGGATCCTTCTCTTAAACGTTCGTCCATCCTTCCTTTGCTTGGCATCGATGACGTGGTGTCTGTCTATGAAAGTCAGGTGAAGTGTGCGCCCCGCACCGTCATCGTGGTAGGAGACAAACGAAAGATAGACATGCGCCAACTTGCCCAATATGGAAAGATGGTGGAACTGAAAAAGGAGGATATATATAGATAATGTGTATCGGTATGGTGACAAAAAGAAAGAGGGTATGCCCTGGCAGGCATACCCTCTCTGTAATTAAAATTCTTTGTTTTTGCTTATTCCGTCACCCACTCGCCCACGAAAGGTTTTGCTTTCCATTCGCCTGGCTTTTCGCCTGTGCGGTAGTAGGCCGCGAGCGAAATCTCGTAGATCAATCCCGAATAGGCGGGAAAGGCGTATGTTATCCAGCCGGCAGTTGAGGTGCCTTTGTAGGCAGAACCGCCCAGTGCCAACTGGTAGGGAATGAAAATGCGCCAGCGGTCGCCAATGTGCATTTGTTGCAGGGCTGTACAGATTCCGTCCATGGTAATGGTGTTGTTCACGGGAAAAGCCACGGGGTGGGCGGTAGCCTTGTTGAACTCGCCTTCGTAACTGCTTCCCACAATGGCTCCATTGATGAATGAGGCGGAAGGAATGAGGCGGCCCTTGTAATGTACCATCACAGAGTCGGTGTACAGGGGGCAACCGCTGCCGGTTCCCTGCTCCAGCACCTGTACCACCACGTGGTCGTGGTTCTGCTTGGCCATTTCCTCTGTCAAACTCCATTTGCGGAAAATCTTCCATTCCGTACTTCCCCCCTTAATCGCTTCTTGTGCCTTGGCATATACGCTGTTGAAATACGTGTCGTTGCGGCTTTGCCAGTTGGCGAACTCTTCGTTGTCCGTACCAGTTTCGCTGCACGACGCAAGGGCAACCATGCCCAATGTGCAAGCCGCTGCCATCAATAGCCCTTGGGCACGCCTGGCCCATGAAAATCGTTTTGTCGTCATCTGTTGTTTCCCTTTCGGATATAAGTTCCTGTTTCTATGGATGTGTGCCATTGCTCATGAGGCATCGTCATTGCAGTTTTTTCAGCAGACTGGCAATGCTCACTTTTTCTTCTATGATGCCATTCAGTTCGTTAATGTTCACCCTCTCCTGTTCCATGGTGTCGCGGAAACGGAGCGTCACGCAGTTGTCTTTCAGCGTGTCATAGTCAACGGTGATGCAGTAGGGTGTGCCGATGGCATCTTGGCGGCGGTAACGCTTGCCAATGGTGTCTTTCTCGTCGTATGAGCAGTTGAAGTGGAATTTCAATGCGTTGATAATCTCGCAGGCCTTCTCCGGCAGTCCGTCTTTCTTCACCAACGGCAGCACAGCCAGTTTGACAGGCGCCAATGCGGCTGGCAACTTCAGCACAACGCGCGATTCGCCGTTTTCCAACTGTTCTTCCGTGTAGGCGTGGCAAAGGATGGACAAGAACATGCGGTCCACACCGATAGAGGTTTCAATGACGTAGGGCACATAACTCTCGTTGGTTTGCGGATCGAAGTATTTGATACTCTTCCCGCTGAACTTCTCATGCTGCGACAGGTCGAAATCCGTGCGTGAGTGTATGCCCTCCACCTCCTTGAAGCCGAACGGCATGTGAAACTCTATGTCGGTGGCTGCATTGGCGTAGTGGGCCAGTTTTTCGTGGTCGTGGAAACGGTAGTTGTCTGCACCGAACTCCAGTGCCTGGTGCCACTGCATGCGGGCCGTTTTCCACTGGTTGAACCACTCCATTTCCGTGCCCGGCTTTACGAAAAACTGCATTTCCATTTGCTCGAATTCGCGCATGCGGAAGATGAATTGTCGCGCCACAATCTCGTTGCGGAATGCCTTTCCTATTTGTGCAATGCCGAAGGGCAGTTTCATGCGTCCCGTCTTCTGCACGTTCAGATAGTTCACAAAAATGCCCTGGGCCGTTTCGGGGCGCAGGTAAATCTTGCTGGCGGTGTCGGCCGATGCACCCATTTCGGTGGAGAACATCAGGTTGAACTGGCGTACGTCCGTCCAGTTCTTTGTGCCGCTGATGGGGTCAACGATGCCCTCGTCCAGAATAATCTGTTTCAACTCTGCCAAATCCATTTTGCTCATGGCCTCGCTGTAACGTTCGTGCAGGGCATCGCGCTTTTTCTGGTTCTCCAGTACGCGTGGGTTGGTTTCGCGGAACTTTTCCTCGTCGAAAGTGTCGCCAAAGCGTTTCCGCGCCTTTTCCACCTCTTTCCTTATCTTCTCCTCGAATTTTCCTATCTGGTCTTCGATCAAGTTGTCGGCACGATAGCGTTTTTTAGAATCGCGGTTGTCAATGAGCGGATCATTGAAGGCATCCACATGTCCTGACGCTTTCCACACCGACGGGTGCATGAAGATGGCAGAATCGATGCCAACTATATTTTCGTGGAGCAGCACCATGCTCTTCCACCAATATTCCTTAATGTTGTTTTTCAGTTCAACGCCGTTTTGTGCATAATCGTAAACGGCTGCGAGTCCATCATAGATTTCGCTGCTTGGGAAGACGAACCCGTACTCTTTGCAGTGCGAGACAATCTTCTTGAAAACATCTTCTTGTGCCATAGTCCTTCTTGTTGTTCCTATATATTTGGTCGCAAAGGTACGATTTTTTAGCGGAATACGCCACCTAAATAATGTGAAAACTGCATACTGCCGGACTTTATTACTTTGTGTAGAGTCAACCGGCAAGTGCAAAATTACTTGATTCTTCTGTAAAACTCTGCAGACGGATTTTTTGTTTGCGAGCTATCTTGTTGAAGGATAGAGTGTTGCCGATTTGAGTTTGGTGAATAGGTAATGGTTTGGAAATGAGCGGAGTGCTTTGAGGTACATTGTTTTGAATAGTCAAAGAACGCTCACTATTATTACTTTCAAAGGTACACATTTGCATGGGAAAGTGGGCATTCTTACGTGATTCTCTTCCTGAAAAGTTTTTCGGGGCTGAAATACTACGATGAAAGGGAAAGAAGAATTTCGGTTTTACGGCCGATGCGAGCGATTACGATTGATAAGTTGTTTCTATTTCTGCTCGCACCAATCGGCAATGGGAAACTCGTTGGTTGTCAGGAAAAGTTTCATAAATCGCTTGATAATCTTACTCCCAGAAACGTATATCTGGGACAAGGGGAGAAAATCAAGAAAATAAGAGAAACAATAAAGTAAAATTCAGTCAACAAAAGAATTTTTGAAAAGCAATGAAATATCAGAGAAAATAACTACATTTGCAGGTATGCATTTTAATTTGATAACGGATGGCATCCGAAATAATGACAAAAGATATGCAAACAACGTATATTCAGACCCCGATTCAGACGGCTGATGTCGGCGGAATCCCTGTCGCTTACCGCCGTATCGGGGTGGAGGGAACAACGCCCATAATCTACCTTAATCATTTGGCTGCAAATTTAGATGGTTGTGACCCAATTATTATGGATGGTTTGGCTAAGCATTTCTCGATTATTAGTTTTGATTATCAAGGTATTGGGCTGTCGGGAGGTAGCTCAGCTCTGTCGGTCGAAGAAATGGCTCAAGAAACAATTGCATTGCTCCAAGTTTTGGGATATAGCAAGGTTCATTTACTGGGACTGTCTCTAGGCGGATTTGTGGCGCAAACTATGTTGCAAATGGCTCCTCATTTGATAGAGAGTGTTATATTGGCAGGTACGGGTCCCGCAGGAGATAAGGCTATTTCCTTTGTTCCTAGAATAACATTCTATGATATGCTGCGCGGATTCCTGACAGGTAATGATGCACGCTACTTCCTATTCTTTCCCAAGACGGCAGAGGCTCGATATCAAGCCAAAGCATTCATCGCACGCACAAAATCACACAAAAATAAGGACAAACCTACAACCCTGAAAGCTTTGCTTAGGCAACTTAGAGCTGTGGTTTCTTGGGCTAAGGCGGAATCACAAGATTTCTCAAATGTCAAACATCGGGTTTGGGTTGTCAATGGTGATCATGACCGTATGATACCGACTGCAGGAAGCCATGATTTGGCTTATCGCCTGCCCAATGCAAGCCTAACCATCTATAAGGGAGCTGGGCATGGAGCTATCTTTCAAGAAGCAGAGTTGTTTACTCAGCAAGCCATAGTCTTTTATAAAGCAAATGATCCTCTAATGAACAATGTTAAATAAGAAAGCGATATGAAAGCATTCCAGATATTCGGCTACAATAAAGACAGCTTGATAACCCAAAAAGTAGAGATTAGACGCCCTGATATCAAACCTGATGAGGTGCTGATAGAGGTAAAGGCAGCAGGGGTTAATCCTCTTGATAATATGATCATCCGAGGTGATGTAAAACTGATAACACCTTATAATTTCCCACTGACATTGGGGAACGAGTGTTCAGGAGTTATCGTACAAGTTGGGGAGGAGATTCGTAATTTTACCATTGGCGACAGAGTATTCACACGCCTTCCGACTGATCGGATCGGAGCTTTTGCTGAGTATGTTGCAACTCCAGCTTCTGCCGTCGCTCGTATGCCGCAGGGGCTTACTTTTGTAGAGGCTGCGAGTATTCCACTCACAGCACTTACCGCTTATCAGGCTTTGGATCTGATACACCCTAAGCCAGGAGCAACTATCTTTATTTCTGGAGGATCTGGAGGGCTGGGTGCAATGGCTGTTCCTCTTGCCAAAGCATTCGGACTTACAGTTTATACCAATGGTAACGAAAAGAGTCGTGAACGAATGCTCGCTCTCGGGGTGGATCAATATTTGGATTACCGAAAAGAGGATTATCTCGCAGTTCTCCCTCCTGTGGACTATATATTGGATAGTTTGGGAGGAAAAGAACTGAATAAGCAGATGAAGCTTCTCAAGGAGGGCGGTAAAATAGTATCATTAAGAGGATTGCCCAACGGGAGCTTTGCCAAACGTTTTGGTTTACCTTGGTGGAAACAATGTCTATTCTCTTTGGTTGCAGTTCCGCTGGATAGAGAAGTGCGGAAACGGAAAGGAACATATGATTTTTTATTCGTAGAGAGCAACGGAAGTCAACTAACAAAAATCACGCAATTGATGGAACAACAGGATATTAGTCCCTCAATAGATAAGGTTTTCACCTTTGAACAAACGAATGAAGCGCTTGCCAAGGTGGCACAGGCAGGCTCTATTGGTAAGGTCGTACTAAGTTTCGTAGACTAGGTGTACAAGTGCTTACGAGTAATGTAGTAACTATTCAAAGTCGTTGTCCTTATTTCTATTCCCACCTTCTGCTCCATATCTTCGGTCATTCGGTCGTATCGCTCCAACTGCCATTCGTAGCCACCGCTTCACGGTTGTTCAGAGAACGATTGCTTGCTTAAGCAAGCGTCCAAAGTATGGTTATTCGCCATGGCAATGCAAAAACTTCGTTCCGCATTTTCCGTTGCTCATTTGGCATAACAAAAACGTTCATTTTGTCTGTTTGCATACGCTCTTGAGAGTCGATGGCATGCAAAGCGTGCAAGATATTTTGTAGTCTGCCGTTTCTACTGATACGTTGTCCCAAACACACAAATTGCAGGGAAGATACTTTACCGCTTGTCTGACCTACAACGAATTTTGCAAGAGAACCATCGGAGATAAATCAGTTGTAAGTGCGCATTTTCTTATCGTTTTATTCGTCAAAGTCTCTGCAAATAAGTAGCGTTGCAATCAAAAAGAGAAAGAAAATGAAAATACTGACCAACAGAATATCAGACCATTCGGAAAGGGGCATTATGGTGCGCAGACTGACTTCTCATACGGAAACGCACGAAACAGGTTATATGCACAAGGACGACTACTATCTAGTCGTCCCTTAAAAACTATATATCAGCGTGAAGTTTGTAGAATCGACCTTCACGCTGATATTTTTTATTAGGCACAAAAGAACTCTCATGGCTCTTTTGCTTTGTATATTTCTAAGCGTTGTTCACGTGTGATAGCCATAACTTTGTAAATTAGAAGCCCGCATAATAACAAACCGCATTCCTGCTGAAACCTGGTTTTTCCAGCCAAGAAGTAAGCAATATCCCATTGGAGGTGGAGGGTGCTGGCGTAAAATGTTTATTTTGGCTCCCATTCCGTAATTATTTTGATTATAAATATAGCACTAAAATAAACAATAACCAAATTTTCACCAAGAAAATTCATTTTTGGAAGTGGGAAATATGGATTTTATGACAAAATCGGGCAGAAAAGGTAGTATTTCCGATATTCGCTGTCATTTTTCCACTCATTTTACTTTACGCACGCTCTCATGCACTCGGAATAAAGGGGACAGTGTGAGATGCCTTTTGTGGGGACATCACATTACAAATATTAACAATTGTCCGAAATCCTTTAACACGAAAAACGGCCGTTTTCCGGAAAAAAGTTTTTCGCGCGCCCAAATACGCGATTCTACGGGCGTTTGGCAAACGACTGGCATACAGCGGGTTGAAAAATATTGACAAATCTCGCCCGGTAATTTATGCCAAATTACCCCCGTAAAAGATTTTAGAATTTTGTATCTTTCAGATAATCAATAAGATAAGAAAGAATAAAGGATAAAAGGGTTACGAGTTGGAAACGAGCGAGTTTCTTTCCCTTTCTTTATTCTGCAATGCCTCAAAGAACACGTTGTTCTATGTTGCAAAGATAATGATTTTCTGATGAAAACAGCGTGTTTTTACGGAAATAAATTGGAGACACACCTAAAAATAATCACATACTAAGTCCAATGAAAGTAATTTGAAAGGATTTTTTGTCTTATCATTACGTCTGAAAAAATGGTCAGAATCAAACGATTTGGTATTGCAAGATGAGAGGAAATGATAAAAATAACACTTTTTGAAGAAAAATCCTCCGAAAAATTTGGCAGGTTGAAATATTTTGCATACTATTGCACTGAAAGAAGCAGAACAAATGTTCTGTTTTCAAGTTTAACGTTATGGATTTATGGAAAATCAGACAGATAAAGAAAACATAAGCAAAAGGGATATCATCCTTAACGAATCGTTCAGACTGTTCCTGAAAAAAGGATATGCAGCCGTATCCTTTTCGGACTTAGTGGAAGCGACCAATGTCTCTCGCGGCAACATGTTCCATCATTTCAAGAATAAAGAGGACATATTCCATCATGCCGTTGATAGATTTGTATTTGAGTTTCTCAGTGATAATGGGTATGACCTCCCTGATACCACAAGCCTGACACCATTAAAGGATTTCATTGACAGCCGTGTGGAAAACATCGGTCGGCGCATGAAATCATTTTTCATGATGACAAAGGGCACGGTCACCTCTGCCAATTTCATGTCATTCATACTGTACCTGAAAGACAATTACCCGAACTGGAAAGAGAAGTTTCAGGAATATGAGGACAGGAAGAACAGTGAATGGCGTGAGGTGATAGAGCTTGCTAGACAGAAAGGAGAGATTACTCAAACTGTGGAAACAGAAAAGGTTATATCTTCCATAAGAAATATATATCTTGGATTGTCATACAGAAGTGCATTGAGTGCCCAGCTCTCCATTCCCGAACTGAAAAATCAGATATACACAATATATAATTTAATAACCAAATAATGTTCCTATGGAAAAATCGGTATATATCAATGGCGTGTCGGCATACCTTCAAGTAAGCGGTCTGACACAGGGAACGATTCTATTGAGCAAGGCTCTTCCTGTTGGAGCAAAAAAGATGCAGATTGATGCGACCTCTCTGTCAAGCGGCATTTATATTCTGTCTTACTCAGCAGATGGTCAAATCATGGACAGCAAGAAGTTTAATAAGAAATAATTTATGTTTTTCGGCAATGGGGAAAACTCTTTCCCCATTGCCATTTTTTGTTATAAAGTAAAATTTTGGAATGATGACGAGAAGAATTTTTCTATTGTTCATGTCTTTGTTTCTTGTTTCCATTTTCTATCAAAAGGCGTGGGGACAAGTCGGTTTCTATGATGCAAGGGTGAACGAGTACGGTCAGCTGGAGCAAGTGTTGGGTGCCAAGTGGAACACCATAGATTCATTGGTCGTACATGGACCTATCAATGCCACTGATTTCAAGACAATCGTTCGTTGTGCGAAAGATGGTTCTATGCGGATTGTCAATTTGCAATATGCACAGGTTGAGAACAATAAAATTCCAGATTACGGTTTTGTTGATGGGGATTTGTACACTTCCGGGCACTTTTTGGATATTCGCCGCATTATTCTTCCCGATGATATTACGGAGTTCGGTTTCTGTGCATTTTTAGGATTGACATTGAGAACCATCAATATACCCTCTTCACTGAGAAAACTGGGAGAGAGCAGTTTTGAGGACAACAGATGGCTTCAAGTAAATCCTTTGATAATCCCAGAGGGGATTACGGAAATCCCAGTCCGATGTTTCCAATGGTGTGACAGCCTTAAAAAGATTGTTCTGCCGTCCACTCTCAAAACCATAGACATGCTCGCATTTTTCTATACCAGAGTAGAGGAGATGAATTTTCCCGAAGGCTTGGACAGTATCGGATTTTCTGCCATATATGGTACGCATCTTACTGAGATAGTAGTACCCAATACGGTAAAAAAGATAGGAAATGCGGCTTTTGCTGACAATAGGAGATTAAAGAAAGTTGTCTTGCCAGAAGGACTTACAGGGATTCCTCAAAGACTATGTTGTTTATGTCATAACTTAAACGAAATAGATATTCCTACATCTGTAACAAAAATAGGCAGGAATGCTTTTCAATTATGCTATAAACTTAAAACCGAACTTCCACAGAATTTGAGTTGGATAGGATGGGACTCTTTTGATTATTGCGCTCTTGATTCGATAGTTTTCCCCTCTACTGTGGAATATATTGAAGGTGGGGCTTTTAGAGATTTGCGTTATCTGCAAAAGATATACTCCCTTGCTCAAACACCTCCTATTTGCACAGAAGACCATGCGAATTCCGGTCTTGGACCATTCCACGGCTTTACCCCCAACGATATACCAGTCTATGTCCCCATCGGCTCGGGCGAGAAGTACCGCCAGGCTTTCGGCTGGAACTACTTCACCAATATCATCGAAACGGACAAGTTCCCATCCGGGATAGAAACACCTATGGCGGACGATGCAGGAGAATACAAAATATATGGAAGAGAGGGCATGATTGCCATTGAGGTGGCAAAAAGCCTTTCATCCCCTGTCCGCTATTCTGTTTATTCCATAGCCGGGGAGATGATAGATCATGGAAGCCTAACTTCCTCCCATTCTATCCAAATACCATCAAGAGGCATTTATATTGTCCGTGTCGGCAACACTGTTCATAAAATATTGGTATAAAACCTATAAAATGATACTTGAACAGAAATAATGGTGGAGAACCGGACGGTGGACTTTCAGATAGTACGTTCATTGGGCAATCTGCTGCAAAAAATGCTTGGGGGAATATAAGCCCATCACACATACCTTATCGCTCCCGATAGTCAATGGTCAAACTCACCGCCTTCTCTTGCAGGGCGGTGAGTTCTTTAGTCAAACCGACAAGCTCCTGCAACAATGCATTTACACTTTTCTCTGCCGTATAAAGGTACATCAGGCGGACAACTTGATTATAGTTTGTACCTATCTTATGTACTTGGGCTGTAAGTTCGGAGAGTTTGCGGTAATACTCCACGGCAGACTTGTCCACCGTTATCACCTTGAAACTCTCCCCGAGAATGCGGGCACGCACAAAATCAGACTTGCTCTCTGCTCCCGACTTGTTGTACAGGTCAATGGCACGCAGCTGGTCTTTCACATCGGGCATACGGGTGTCCCACCTGTCCCAACGGGGTACTTCTTCTATATTTTTGTGTCCGTAACGGTTCTTGTTGGCTATTTCTGTTTTTGGCATAATCGTATTGTTTTGTTTGTTGTCTAATCACGACTTTGGAGTGATTTAATCCCCCTTCGGGGCAAGGGTCTTTGTGGGACAAACGGCAGTTTGTCGGACAAAGACACACCTTGCCGTAGCAAGAAATGGTACATTTGTAGTTGGTATTACCTACTGATATTTTCTGACCGAAGTTCAGACTTGACGACTTATTAACTTATCGACCTGTCGACCAATTGGCCTATCGACCATTCGACTTATTAACTTCTTGACTTATCGACTGAGTTAAGTCTGTAGTTTGGTCAGTAAGTCAATCTTGACCTGAGTTAAAACTAACTTACTGACCATTTGAATTCTTGACTATACCCTTGCCTTAGATTATAATTTCACGCGACACACTTTGTCTTGTCAGCCTTGCTTCTTGGATATTGGATAATAGTGTCTTTCGAGCATGGCTTGTATGTCGCTCTGCCTGTAGAGTATCTTTCCTCCGATTTTGCAGTAGGCAATCGTGCCATTGTCCCGATAGTCCTGAAGTGTGCGGGGACTCAGCTGTAAAAGTTTACAAACTTCATCGCCCGTGAGGTAAACATCTCCACCCAACATCGGACGGGCTGTGGAGCAATATCGCTCCAGTTTCTTCAAGATGCCCTCCATCAGCTGCGAAAACATCTGCATTTGAGGGTCTTTCTGTGTAATGATTTCTTTCTCTTCCATAGTTCATTCATTGTTTGCATTCAGTAATTCCGTGATGTCGTTCTCCCTGTAATAGCACTTGTGTCCAACCATAGAAAAAGGGATT
>JALFBL010000033.1 GCA_022773395.1 Prevotella sp. | reverse complement strand
ATGGAAAAACAAACAATCACAACTCGAAGCCATCAGTACTATCCTGGCGTTATAGGATAGGACTGAGGCCTACCCATTGACTATTGCTGTATAGTTACTGGTTTGGTCGCTTGTCCCGTTCTGTATTAATTGCTATTTTTGCAGTCACAGTATCATTGCAATCAAGTCCTGTAATGTTCTTGAACCGGCTCTATGATATGTGTGGATCAACTCTATCGTATTCTTTGGCAACTTCCAATATATATGAAGGCCAGTTTGATCGTACAGTAAAATGTCATGTTTCATTAAAAACGTCAACAACAAAAACCACAACGGTATGAAGATGACGAAGAACTGCGCTTTGCTTTGGGCATTGGCAATACCGATTTTCTTGCCTGTTCAAACAGTTCATGCCGATAAATGTTTGAATGGCAGGCAGGTGGCAGGCAGGCTTAAAAACACGATGCTGTTCCGCGACAATGCCGTTTCCGATTTAGAGGATTCTGTGGCGAAAGTCGTAGGATTCAACACGTCTTATATAAAATACGAAGCATGTTTCTTGGAAAATGGAGAAATAGACACCAGGTGTGGTCGGCCAAACCGCAACGGCAAGAGGCTTGTCTCCCCAATGAACGCTACCATACCTGAAGGACTTGAAGTGTTTCCCTATGAACATGATACCCAAGGCAGAGTTGCTCCCCAAACAAGGACTCGTCGTTACATGGAAATACCGGGCATCCAACAGTCATGGGATTTGGACAAAAGCAGTCAGGCAATGTGGCTGCCATAAGGAGAAACATTACCTGTTGTCCGTGAGGAAACGGCATCTCGTTCATAAACGACATGATTTTTTACCAATAAGAACAACCATAAAATGAAACATTTAATGACAGCTCTTTTGCTTTGCATGGCATTCGTTTCTTGTGGAAACAAGCAGAAAGCGGATGCGGAAGAAACGAAGAAGGCAGATTCCACACAAACCGATTCTCTTGCCAATGAAGTATCGCAAGTCAAGATTTTCGGCAATCCCCAAACCGATTTCTATGTCGCAACCATCCAAGACGACGGCTCGGTGACATTGAAGTTCAACCGGAAACTCTGTGACAAACTGGCCCAAAGCATGGACATTCCCAATCGTTTGGGCGATGAAACCAAGGTAGAGGGACTTGCAGAAAAATGCAAAGACATCAAGATGGCGAATCTTGGCAACGATGTCAACCCTTTCCTTGTGATGCTCACCGAAAAAGGTCACGTAGCCATTCTCTCCTTGTTGGATGCCCTGTCAACGGGCGACATGACGTGCAGCGGTTCGCTTCATGGTCTGGACAACATTGTTTCGCTGAAAGAAATATCCGACATTGACGGACAGGGTGTCTTTGCCGTTACAAAAGATGGTGAGGAAGAATGGGTCGATTCCAACGGAGAATTGGAAGGATACTACCTCATGGACAACTTCGAGATGCATCTTTCGCGCGACTGGAACATCACCATGAGTGATACCAACATCGACTATCACCATACAGGAACGTTCTGCATGGATCATCTGCGGGATGCCGACAGTCCTGGAACGTTCACCCGCTCATTGGTCGCCAACATCAATGGAAAGACCTGCCGCATTGCCGTCAGCCATGAAGATGGCGGTGACAATTACCGCTTCACTTTCAAGGCCGACAAGGATTTCCCTCTCGTGCAGAACAAACCGCTCTCCTTTGTACGCAACGATTGCTCACATACAGCAGATTGAGGAAATTCGTAGGAAGATTATGCACGTTTTAGTTTGATGACATTCACTTCGGGTGATGCACCAAGGCGAAAGGGAACGGATCCCCCAAGTCCTGATGAGACATAAAGGATCTGGGAGTCTTCTGTATAGATTCCTCCCCATTCTCTGTACATCCATCTTATGGGTGAAAATCTTCCGAGTTTCAATTGCCCCCCGTGAGTATGTCCACTGAGGGTCAATGCGATGTCCGTTTTGTGCACTACGCCCATTTTCCAATGGGAAGGGTCGTGGCTCAACAGTATCTTGAACATTCCTGGAGGCAGGCCTTCCGTCGCTTTTCCCAAATCTCCATAGACGGGGAACGGGAACTTTGCTATGTTGTTCACGCCTATAAGCGCTATCTCGCCCTTTCCCGATTCACCGGGGCGCTTGTGTGAGATGATAGCGTGCTCGTCCAGCAGTAAATGCCATCCCATTTTCCTTTCCAGATAATGGAGCACTCGTCTGCCTCGTACTGCGTATGGTTCTTTCCCTGTTGAACGCGTCTGTTTCCTTTTCCAGGTGTTCTTTATGGAATACTCACAATAATCATGGTTTCCCATCACCGAATAGACTCCGTTGGGTGCCTGTATCTTTTTCAGGTAACGAATGAATGGAAATGCCTCTTCCACGTCTGTATTCACCAAGTCTCCTGTAAATACAATCAGGTCAGGATGAATGTCTTCCACTCTTTTCAGCAGCTTTTTCATGAATGAATAACCATAGAAGGATGTTCCGAGATGCAGGTCAGATATTTGTAATATGCGGTAATCTTCAAAATCTTTTGGTAGTATGTCCGACTTGCAAACAACATGGCGAACCTTTATGTTGCGGCATCCGAAAAAGTAACCATAGCCCATCGCAATAATTGCTGATGAGGCAGCCAGCAATCCGATGTGTCTCGTTCCTGAAAAGGAGAAGACCATGAAGATGATTTTGGGGACGATAAAGAACATTGTGGCTAACGGGAGCACCCGCATGAACGTGTTGTGATGAAAACCCCGTAGAATCGCAACGAATGAAAATGTGCACATGACGGTGGATAAGGGGGCAAGAAGCCACATCCGCGTGTTTCCCAGATCTTTGTACAGACAGGCGTCTGCAAGTGTCGCAGCCAAGAGGGCGAAGACGAAAGGGAATCGTTTCATGGATGAATGTTTGTGCTATTTCTTTTTACGCAGAAAGTTGAAGAAATCCAATGCCATGCTTACAGCACACTCAAAATGGTTCTGTTCGAGTTTGTGGTATGTGACCTTTGCATTTACCGATTGCAGATAATCGTTCAACTGATCCCCACATGCGGTGGGTATGATGCTGTCGGCAGCACCATGGTAAAGATGCACCTGAGCCTCGGGAATCCAGTCATTGGGAATTGTGTGCCTTTTCAGGGCTTCCAATATGAGAAGCGCCTGCGGATTCTCTTTGTACCGCAAGAAATCCTCCTCCATGTATTCGTGCACGTTCGTTCCAAGATAAGAAGTGAGCCAATAGACACTTTTCTCACCGTTGCACGTTCCGGGCATTCCTTCCAATAGTTTTCCTTTGAAGATCTTGGTGAAGTCCAGACCAAGATTCTCATATTGGTTCAACGACCAGATGATATAAGGAGTGACGGCATAGTTGTTGTTGTCATGGCCAAGAAGGGATTCCATGGCGAGATCCGGCTGGTAGGCGCCTCCTCCGACAAAGATGTCGCTTGCCTTGAAACCTACCTCAGGGTGCTGCTGACAATGCCTTGCCACTGCCCAAATGTCGGAGCCGCCCTGTGAATAGCCAAAAAGGAAAGTTTCTTGTGGTATGTCATACCGGTAGCGGTTGTGGATAAATTCCTTTGCAGCCAACAGCATGTCCACACAGATCCGTGCCATGTTCTCGTGATGCATGAAGGCGATGGGAAGATGGGCGGTGCTTCCCAAGCCGATGCCGTCGGGCACGATGCACACATACCCTGTCAACCCTGGAAACGCCTCGTAAGCCAATTGTATGTCTGTTCCACATTTCCCTTTTGTCTTGAATACGGGAGAAATGAGCACCACCCCTTTGGGTTTCATCCGCTTGGGATAATAGACGACTCCCGATGCCACCACGGGATTGCCATTGGGGTCAACCGTATGGTAGGCGATTCCGTGGATATTGTACTGAGGCATCAGTTTGAGATAAGGGAAAAGCCTTTCAATCTCCCGTTTGAATTTAGCGTAGGGGCTGTCTTCGTTCGACACCAACTGTTCCAATGACTCTATTTCGAATTCCCGCAAGGCCTTTTGTATGTCCTCTTCCGGAACAACCTCTTTCTCGAACAGTTGACCGGCAAATCTTTCGTATGCAACTTCTTGAAAAGGCGGCTCGTCGGATTCTTTTTCACACGAAGACAGGGAGATGGCAATGGCCAGTGTCAGGCACCATCTCAGCAGTGATGATAAATTTGAAAGATATTTCATGTCGTTTGTATTTGATCCTGTTGACAGGGCAATGCCTGTTCGTTGACAGAAGCCCTTTAGAAGTTCCATTTCAGTCGCAACGTTCCCATGTGCGCGTCTGCCCTCAGCAGTGTGTCGTCATTGTAGTCGGCCGCATGTACCGTGGCCGCAACTTGCAGGTCTTGCGTGATTTGGTATTTCAGTTCCATGTCGGCATACATGCTTCTATGGTCATGCCAGTATCCGCCGATGGCTTTGATGGAGCAACGCGGTGTGAACGGATAATACACGCTGCCGGCAAGGCTCCAATGCGAGATGGTCAGACGCTTGGCGGATGTCTGTAAAAACGAGCGCTCCCAAATGCCGTCGGCAGTCACCTTCAGGGGACGGTTCGTGTATAGTACCTCTCCCTGTAATGTAAGGTTGTTGGGAAAAATCTTGTCTGCCCCCAGGGATATCTCCATCAAATCGGTCTCGCCCTCAGTGGTTTTGAAATCATGGAAGTAAGAACCCTCCATGCGGATGTTCACATTGTTTAGCGCAGTGGTCATTCCTCCGCCGATCACCATGTCGCTGCCCTTATATACACCGCCCATCAGTTGGAAATCGGTTTCCCCGCTGTGGTTGGCATGAAGAAAGGCAATTGTGGGCTTCCCTGCCCAATCCACCGATGCCGCCAGTTCGCTTCTTGCAGTCTCGTTGTGGTAGAATGTGGTTCGGATGGCGTCGCATCCCGAGTGCTCCGGATAATATAAGGTAACGAACGGAGAAGGGTTGAAAATGTCGTTGGGATTCCAGATAACGGTTTGTCCCCAGTTGATTCGCTGCCGTCCCGCTTTCACTTCCCATCGGTTGGCAGACCATTGCACCATGCAGCGGTCTGGTGCCAGGCTCATCATCCTTCCCTTTGTGTCGAGAATTTTCCAATTCAGGTTCAGCCGGTTTGTTCTTCTGTTCAGTGCACCTTCCAGTTCTTTCGTCACGTTGTCGTTTCCCCACGTCAGGTGGTTTTTTATCCCCACCTCCATCTGCCAGTGCCCGTTCATCCTCCATTCCACGTCCGTCCGCAGGCAGGTGATGTTCTGCCACAACGTTTCCTCTGTCATCTTAGGGTCGGTCTCGGCCACCATTGTGCAATTCTCAACATATCCCGATACGCTGAGATTCTGTGCCTTGCCCTTGAGACAATATGCCAGTAGGCAAATACATGCAACGGCCACCCTTATCCTCATAGATGATTCGTTTTAGATGATTCGTCCGTCCTCAATCGTGATGATTCTCCTTGCCCTTTCCGTTACGCGCGGGTCGTGGGTGGAAAACAGAAACGTGGTGTGTTCCCGCTCGTTCAGCAACTGCATCGTGTCAAGCAGTTTGCCGGCCGCTTTGGTGTCCAGACTTGCAGTAGGCTCGTCTGCAAGCACGAAAAGCGGTTTCGATGCCAAGGCTCTTGCCACGGCAACGCGCTGCTTCTGGCCGCCCGATAGGGTGGAAGGCCTTGATTGGGCACGGTCTTTCAGTCCGATCAGTTCCAGCAGCTCGTTGGTGCGCTGCATGCGCTTGCTTTTCTCCATGCCCTGCAATTCCATGATGAACGAGATGTTTTCCTCTACCGTAAGCACGGGAATCAGGTTAAACGACTGGAATATAAATCCGATGTTGTGAAGGCGGAACTCCACCAGTTCTTTGTCCTTCATTTCTCCTATGTCCTTTCCGCCTATCAGAATCTTTCCCGAAGAGGGTGCTGTCAGGCCGCCTATCAGGTTGAGCAGGGTGGTCTTCCCCGACCCGGAAGGCCCCACGATGGCCGAGAACTCACCCTGCTTGATGCTGATGTTCACATGGCTGGCCGCCTCGATGTGTGACGTGCCGTTGCGAAACACCTTGCAAAGATTTTCCGTCTGTATGATGACGGAGGGATGTGTCATGTTTTTTTTGTTCATGATCATTGCTTGTCTTTATGAGTGTGGGTGATTTTCCGGATGGGAATTGTCGAGGCGAAGAGTCCGGTGAGGAACACGAACACGACAATCTCCATGAAATTGCTGAAAGCCATTTGGGGATAAATGACAGAACTGAACCCGTAGTTCACGTCATCGCTGAGCAGGAACGATATGTCGAAACCATGTTTCGAGAAATGGGCAACCGCCATCAGGCACAGGGCGATTCCTGCCGTTGTGCCTATGGCCAGGAGTGCCACCGTTTCCGTCCGGATCATGTAGGCGATGCGCCTGCGGCTCGTTCCGATTCTCTCCAGCATCTTCAGTTCGGCTTCCCTTTCCATGACAGACATCAGCATGAAGTTCATGATTCCGAAAGCCAGGGCTGAGAAGAAGATGCCCAACAGGAGAATGTTGGATATTTCGCGCCATGCCGACAGCACCTCCAACAGCGGGTACACCTCGTTCCAACTTTGAATGCTGAAATTTTTCATCACCTTTGCCATCGTTTCTTTCACTGCCCGGCATTGGTCAAAGTGCCTCAATATGATGGCGGTTTCGTGGATGTCGTATGGGGAAATATACATGTAGGGCTGTAAATCCTCCTTGCGCGCAAAGGCTGTGGCGTTGTCAAACCGCTTGCTGTTGGTGTGGTATATGCCGCCCACTCTGAACATCACCTCCTGCATTTCGCCGTTCGGGGCTTGGAACGCCACGATGATTTTTGAGTTGAGGCGGGTATTGAGCTTTTGTGCCGTATGGCGGCTGATGACAATGGGATGGTCTGTTTCATCTGCAAGAAATGTGCCGTTGCCCGTTCCGATGGTTTTTTCTATGTCGGAAACCTTTTTCTCGTCGTCGGCATCCACGCCCATCAGGACAAGTCCCACGCTTGTTTCTGCAGTGGTCAGCAGGGCGTTTACTTTCAGCCTGTGTGAAACATTTGCTATTCCCTCCACGTTGGCAATGGCGTCTTCCACCTTCCGCTTGTCCATCAACTTGCCGGTGTCGTTCGCGTCCGTGTAGCCCTTGGCATGAATTTGCAGGTGTGATGTCTGCATCCGTGTGTGTTCGTCAATGCCGTTTTCCATCCAGCCGTTGATGAACGCCACGACGAATGTGCCGGCAAACACGCCGATGGCGATGATGCCCGTCATCAGGATGCTGCGCCGTTTTTCCCGCCAGAGGTTTTTCCAAGCCAGTTTGATAATCACGTCCATGTCCTTATTGTTTGTTTTGACACATGTCAATTTGCAGGCGGCGAATCACGTTTACGGGATATATGGCCACCACCAGGCAGATGCACAGCACCGCCATGATTTGGTTGACGAACAGACCTCGGCCGATGGCGAGGGTGATTTCAGGGCAGATGCCGTATTTCTGCAAGATGTCGGCACCGTTTCCGTACAGGGTGATGGGGTGTCCGTTGAAATAATGCACGATGGCAAAGCCAACTGCCAAAGCCGCGAGCATGCTGCCCATGACCATGATTGCCAGTTCGTAGAAGAACGAGAGGCTCAGCCGTTTTCTGGATATTCCGAGTGCCATCATCATCATAAATTCCTGTTTCCTCTCGTTGGTCTGCATGATGACTGTCCCCAAGATGTTTGACCCCACAAGCAGATAGAGGAAGAATTTGACGACAAAGCCCAGCGCCGTTGTCAAGTCGGCATACTCCATCAAGTCTCCGAGACTCCTTTTCCAGTCGCCCACATCGTATTCCTCGGCAGGCAATGTGCCGGCCATGCTGTTTTTGATGAAATCAACGTTGTCCGTCTTGTCTGCCAGTATATAGACGCTGCTGTAGCCGTTTTCCACCCCGAAAAGTCCTTGCGCCGTTTCCAGTGTCGTGAAAATGCTGCCCTTGTCTATGATGGATACGGGAATTTTCAAAATGCCTTGTATCGGCAGCATTCCAACTGCGCTTGCCCCGTGGTAGCCTTTCCCTATGATGATGGCACTGTCGCCCACCCCCATTTTCAGTTGTTCGCTCAGGTTTTTCCCTATCCAGATGCCCCGTCTCTTTTCAGAGATTTCCTCTCCTTCCATCACTTGCGTGACCATTTTCATGCGTTGTCTCTCCGCTTTTGGGTCAATGCCGATCACGGCAACGCCCTTGCCCGCATTTCCTGATGCGTGCGAAATCAGTGCGAATGACTCAATGCAGGGAAACACGCCCTGTACATGTGGGATGTTGGCAAAAGAGTCAATGGTGGTGCGCGGTAGGATCATGACGTCGTCTATGGACTTGCTTTGCACAAAATCCTTTCCGTGGATCTCCACATGACCGCCCGTCATCTTCAGCATGCTGTTGATCGACGAGTCCCATACGCCTTGGTGGACAGAGTTGAGCAGTATGCAGAAAAACACGGCGATGAACACCGACGCCATGGTGGTCAGCGTGCGGTGCCCGTTTCTTTGTATGTTCAGCCATGCCAGTTTCAGCATCAGTGCAGTCGTTTTATGTTTTGCATCGAAAAGAAAACCTCTTGCAGGGAAGGGTCGGGGGTATAGTCGGTGATCTCGAGAACGGTCTTGAACCCTCTTTTGTTGGCAGGTGTAATCTCCACCAGCATCGGAACCTTGTGTCTGCCGAATGTTTTTATGCTGCCCGTCGTGCAGGTCCTCACCGGTTTGCCTGCCTCGTCGTAGTATTCTATCTTGCGTTCCACAAAGTCCCTCATGCTTATCCATGCCACCACTTTGCCCCACACCACTTTGCTTTTTGCCTTGGGCGTGAGTTGGATTTTATAGCAAATTTCTCCTCCTGCCGTTTCTTTCCCCAAGGATTTGTGTGAGAAATCGTCTATGAAGGATATGTATCTCAGCACGTCGTCTGTCGTAAAGTCGCCTCCCATCCATGATTGGTTGGTGGCCGATGCGGCAATCTTGATGGTGCGCCCGATGGAGGGCTGCCAGTTCCACAGGTTGTTTTCCCTTTTCAGGAATGCCAGGCCCTTTTCCTTTGCGGGTGCAGTGATCAGCACCAGAGACATGTCTCGAGTCTTTACCCAGGTCTTGATGCCTATAGTCCTTTTCCAGGTAGGGCGCAGGATAGTCATTTTACCCTGGCTTCTGAATGATTGCAGGTCGCGGTTTTCGTGCGCTTTCTCCATGACCTGGTAGGCAGAAAGCGATTGCGATGACAGGGTTATGCAGCAGCATGATGCCAATAATGACAGTATGAGTGTTCTTGTTCTCATGGAGGAATGCGGTTTTTGCAGGTGGAAGTGTATATGTAATAAGGTAAAGGGATCGTGCGGATTCCGGTTGTAATAATGAGAAAGAAAGGCCGGCTTCTCCCTGTCATTCCTGCAGGAAAATGGCAGACCTTTCCTTGTTCATGAATGGAATTGTTTAGAAGTAGAACATTGCGCCCAGCAGCATGTTGTTGCCGTCCAAGTCAAGACCGAATCGAGAGAGTTTGAAATCATGGTCTTTTACAGACAGGTGCTGGTATCCTACAGACCCCATTTTTGCAACGAACTTTACCCTCTTGCTTACGCTGAAAGCGATACCGGGCTTGAGTCCTACCTCAACGGTGGTGATGTCATTGTCCTCATTGCTGCTGCCGGTGCCAAGGCCCTTGTCGCTGCCACCGAAGCTCTTTAGGTTTTGACCCAGGGTGATGGCGTTCAGTCCTACAACACCGTCGACGAAGATCTCAAAACCGCCGTTCTTGTACAAACTGTAGCGGAGATAAGGTGCAACGCGCAGACATTTGATGTTCAGGTTGTCGTTGTCCGAGCCTAAATCTGTCGCCGTACTGAATATGGCATTGCCCATAGCCTTGAGGTCTGCAACGTCTATGGAACCGAAAGACGCATAGCCCTTGATGTAGCCTGCGCTCACACCGAATGCCATGTTGTCGCTGAATTGGAATCCCACCTCCGGCAAGAATTTGAATGAAGAACCGCTCTTGTCGTCAGTACCCTCTCCAAGAGATAATTTACTGCTGGTAAACCCCAAAGATCCACCGGCATAGAACTGTGCATGGCTTTGGGCTACGCCCAAGATGGCCACTGCCAAAACTACCAATAATTTTTTCATAGTCTCTTTTTTTTAAAGCATTAATAAATAAGTGAATGAAAACGTTTATTCTGTCTCGATATGTATAGTTTGTTCCACAAAATTGAAAAAATAAAAAAAACAAAGCAAATAATATATGTGAAAAAAATATAAAGCGGACGGGCGTGCTCTTCGTTACTCCCAAATCGTAAAAAATCACTCTCAAATCGTAAAAAAATGTACGGGAAATGCGCTTTCCATATGGTTTTTCAGCCAAAATCCCGATGATGAAATGCAGATTGGCTGTTTCGTCGCTTGGCTGTCCTGTAGGGAGGAAAACGGGATGGCAAACATTTTTCCTATTGCCTTGTTGTCAAATTTCAATAAAAATATTTAATTTTGCAACGTTTTATAAAAACTACTCTCTGTGAATCAGCTATATGTTTAACGTTTTCTTTTCCATATTGCCTTTGGCCGTGTGTGCTTCTTGGTTTGCCGTTTTTGCTGCAAGATACCGGAAGGCCGATTCTGCGCAAAGGCTGCTTGTGCTGTTTTTCTTTCTGTGCAGCGTCCTGTACGTTTCCCATGCCATCTACTTTAACCGGAAAATCGCCTTGTTTGCCTGTGTGGAATCCTTTTATACGTTTTGCACCATGTCGGGCTATCCTCTCTATTATCTGTACATTTCCAATCTTACCGACGAGCGGCCGTGCACGCGGCGCCGTTTCTGGGTACTGCTGCCGTCGGCGGCAGTGGCTTTGGCGGCAATGGTTTTCTACATGCTGATGGACGAGCCGGCACGCCGTTGCTTTGTATGGCACGAGTTTTACACGCACACGCCCCACGGGCATGACTTGTCGTGGGTGGTGAAAGCGCAAATATACAGGGTCTATGTGATGAAGGCGTTGTATGTGCTGCAAATCATACCGGTGTGTTATTTTGGCTACAGGAAACTGAAACGTTTCGACGACCAGATTCGCAACTTCTATGCCGATACGGAGGATAAGACACTTTGGCCCGTCAGGGTGTTGCTGATTGTGTTCCTGGTGTTTGCCTGCGTGTCCATCGCTGCCAATTTCCTGGGAAGAGAGTTTTTCATCAAAGAGTGGTGGATGATTTGCATTCCCTCGTTTCTGTTCAGTGCGCTGCTGTTCTCCGTGGGATTCGTCGGCTACCGTCAGCGGTTCACTGCCGCCGATTTTTATCGGGAGCTTCGCAAGGCAGACGAGGAGGAGAGAAAAAGCAAATTGAACGCTAAGGCAGAATTGGCCGATCACGTGAAGGATATGCTCAGGGAGCAAATTTCCGATCTGATGGAGAACGAGGAATTATTCAGGCAGAAAGATCTCTCTTTGGCCGACTTTGTCAACCGGTTGGGCATTAACCGTTCGTATATTTCCAATTATATCAACCACGAACTGAACCTTTCCTTTTCCGATTTCGTCAACCAGTATCGGGTGAGCCATTCCCAACTGTTGATGAAAGACCCGACAGCCCGTCTCTCCCTGCAGGAAATATGGAGCCTGTCCGGTTTTTCGAGCGAGAGTTCCTTTTACAGGGTTTTCAAAAAAATGGTGGGCGTAACGCCCTTGTCTTGGCAAAAGCAATGCCGGAAAGAACTCTCGGCAAGAAAGCATCCGACAACCTGACCGGCAAATGGGCAGGCGTGCCGTCCTGTTTAAGAAAACTTTACACTTTTTTGCCCGTTGGGAATGTCTCCGAAATCCACAGAGAGGACAGTGGCACAGTTTTTCCCGTTTTTTCTGCTTTCGGGGTGTTAGCGTAAGTGCCTGGATTACATGGATTTGCGAAGATATCTGCAAACGCTGATGTGGCATTCCTTCTGCCAACCCCTGCTCCGAAAGGACAAGAGGGGCGTTTTTTGCTGAAACGATGAAGGTTTTTGCTCGGAAATTTCCGAGATTCTCGAAATTCTGTCGCTTTTCAAGGGATATTCCCTTGCTCGCCGTTTCACCATCCTTTGCCTTCCAACGGACGATGCCTTGAAAACCAACGTGCCATCCGTTGCTTTCCAACGCATCATCGCCTGTCGGACAACGGAACATCCATTGGCGTTTTTCGGCTCTTTTCTTGTTTTTGGCTCTGTTTCCCGTCACATTCCCTTTCTTGTTTTCGTTGTCCAAAAGGGATGAAAAATGACGTTTGGAGGGAAAAGACTTGGAAAGTAGATTCTGCGTGGGAAAGTGATTTTTTGCAAAGAAAAGCATATTATCTGCAAATATAGCTCGCAAATAGCTTAATTTCAGACATTTAAAATTTTGTCTATTTTTGCAGATTTTTGATTTTTAACTTCGATATTTGCAGATTTTCACCCATTTTGTCCCCCATCTGTCCCCCGAGATAGTCGAAAATAGCCGAGGGACAAAAATATCTCATAGGTGGTGATTTACGTTTTCACATGTGATTTTGGAAGATATACATTCCAACTTAAACAATGTAAAGCGCCACCTTCTTTTGCAAATTCTTCTGCCATTTCTATTTGACGAATACAGCAATCGGGGAATGCTTCTTGAATGTATTGTTGAGCTATTGCATCTTCTTCAATATTGAATTTGGGCATTATGATGTTTTTGCCAACTTGCAGGAAGTTGATATATGCCCAGTTGAGATCATAACAAGGTTTATCAACTTTGCCCTTGAAACGTATTTCTGTCACTTCAAAGCCATAACTTTCAAGAATTCTACAGATGGATGCAGATTCTTCTGGATAGCAATCACCATGATTACCCATCAGTATTCGATTATCACCACACCATTTGATGAAACCATCAGAATGTCCATATACATCGTCTTCATGTGGAGTCCAAGGAATAATGATGACAGGATGACCAAGTTCGGATTCCAATAAAGCCTTAAAGTCTACATCATCTTTCTTTTTCCTGTTTTCTGAATACACCTTATCTGTCATCACGATATATGGACCGCAGGGCACCATATTACCACCATCTATGATGAGGTCAGTCGAACGACAGCTAATCCCCATACCTCGTAACACTTTGGTAGCATCAGTAATTGTCTCAATATCTTTTTTATTCTTGCTCTTCACAAGATAATCAGGATAATAGCGATATTTCAAGAACTCATTTTCGCCCAATTGAATCGGCATATAATCGCGAGCCCAATAATCATTTGTAGATTTCAGTTCTTTGGACTCAATTCCCATTCCATTAAGCACGTCCTTCAGACGCTGATAAAACTCTGGATGTCCTTCTTTATTGTCTTTTAACCAAGGGGAGAAATATACCACATTGGTAACCTCATCATGAATAAATGTCTCACAACGTACAAATCTATATCGCTTGTTAATAAATGACGAGAAATTTCCATACAAACCATCACTTTTAGGGTTTTCATGATATTCACTTAGGATATAATTCACCTTGCCCTCTACTGTTTGTTTGGATGTAAGTAGATTGATACGAGGTTCACGAATATAGCCCACCATACCATTATCATGCTCCAAAAGAACAGGAAATTCATTGTCGACACCAGTAGCATCATAGCACCTAAACAATTCAGCACAAGCCCATGGTCCATTTAGAACTTCACAACCTTCTTCACTTATTAGTTGACGAATGAGGATGCCACCAAAATATGCACTATCATCGAGAACATACTTTTCAACATTCTTTCCCTTGCTATTTACTCTGTTTTCACGTTTAATACTACTAGCAAAGTTAAGGTCTATGCCTCCAAAGTCATTTACATACCAGCATAATGATTTTGACACTCGTGGATGAGTGATGATATCGCGATGATTCTTGTTATAGAAGTAAAACTCAATCTCTTTAAAGAGACACTTCTTCTCACCCTTTTGAATAGCAAAACTCTCAAACAGCATCTTTGCTATTTGTTCAAAACGCTCTTCAATGTCAGATGTTTTCATGGTGGCATCTAGAGTCATAAGTTTGAAAAGATTATTATTACCCATGCGTTATAACGAAGTTTCATTTTTTAAAAAACAACAATCCACATAAAGTAGAACAAAAAAAGCAATATACTGTAAAGTCACTCTTTTACTCTATTTTACCATACTTTTTTATGTACATATGATACTTGGCAACAGTATGCTGACTAGCAACAAAATGTACAAACAACGGATTATAATCAAGAGAGGCTGCTAGTATTCTATTTAAAAGCTTGTAGTTGTTCATTTGATTTTCATCAAAATTTTGGATATCAGCATCAACCTCCGACTCTAATCTGTCAAGGAATATTATATATTTACGTAAAATAGAAACCACGTAATCACAGACTTGTATCATTGCATCCGATTCAGACTCCTTAAAACTATAGTTATTAAGAGTTTTACCATTGATAATAATATTTTCTTCTGCAATTTGGTTCATAACTTGTTTTTCTTCATCGAACACCAAGGTTTTCTTCGGAAAGTTGAGAATCTGTTGCTTATAAAATTGCTCAAATTCTCCAACCCATTCGTGAGTAGTTTCATTCTGAATAAAAGTCAATTCTTTTTGTTCTTTAGCTTTCTCAATACAACTCTTGAGTACAAGAAGGAAAGGATTAATAATGAATCTTTTCGCATCTTCAGTAATAACACTCTCAATAAGGGTTAGAATCTCTGACAAGAAATTATTGATGTCTTTTGTCGCAACATTTGGATATTTATATTTCTTGAATATTGAAACAGTTGTATTTGGATCCTTTTTCAAGACCTTGTATAGCTCTGCCTTGAATGCAAATAAAAGATCAACATCTAGTCCATCTATTGAATCGACAATATCTACAAATCCGTAATATAGTATCTGCACGATACTAAAATGGATATGCCATCCTTTGTCTTGAATCAGTTGGAGTATTTTTCTAAAATTATCCTTGCGCAATATTTCAATAAAAGACCCCCCAAGATTTTTCGTTAGCAAACTATGTTGCTGAAGAATAGAGTGTTACCCTTCAAAGGTAGGTAAATAGGTAACGATTTAGAAATGAGCGGAGTGCTTTGAGGTACATTGTTTTGAATAGCCAAAGAACGCTCACTTTTACTACTTGCAAAGATACACATTTGCGAGTGAAAGTGAGCGTTCTTGCGTGATTTTCTTCTTAAAAAGTTTTGTCGCAACAGAAATACCACGATGAAAGGAAAAAGTA
>JALFBL010000018.1 GCA_022773395.1 Prevotella sp. | reverse complement strand
TTCCATGGCTTCCATCCTCGAAGTCTGCAACAACGGAGCGGACGTTATCGACACAGCCATCGAACCGCTGAGCTGGGGAAAGGTGCATCCGGACATCATCTCCGTGCAGAGCATGCTGAAGAACGAGGGCTTTGAAGTGGCCGACATCAACATGAACGCCTATATGCAGGCACGTACCCTCACACAGGAATTCATCGACGACTGGTTGGGCTATTTCATCAACCCGGGCAACAAGATGATGAGTTCGCTGTTGTTGGGTTGCGGTCTTCCCGGCGGCATGATGGGTTCCATGATGGCAGACTTGGCGGGTATCCACCGCTCCATCAACTCAATCCTCAAGAGCAAGGGCGAGAAAGAATACTCAACGGACGAGATGCTCGTGAAGTTGTTTGACGAAGTGGCATACGTATGGCCGCGCGTAGGTTATCCTCCATTGGTGACTCCGTTCAGCCAATACGTAAAGAACATCGCCTTGATGAACCTCTTGACAATGGCACAGGGAAAGGGTCGCTTCGTGATGATGGACGAATCCATGTGGGGCATGATTCTGGGCAAGAGCGGAAAGATTCCCGGAACCATCGACCCGGAACTCGTGGAACTTGCCAAGAAGCAGGGACGCGAATTTACAGAGGCCGACCCACACACGCTCATCCCCAACGCACTCGACGATTTCAAGAAGGAAATGGACGAGAACGGATGGGAATACGGCCCCGACAACGAAGAACTCTACGAACTGGCCATGCACCCGGAACAATATCGCGATTTCAAGAGCGGCGTGGCAAAGAAACGTATGCTGGCCGACTTGCAGAAAGCGAAGGATGCAAAACTGGGAACTTCCCTGTCGCCCGAAAAGCTTGCTGAATTCAAGCACGCCAAGGCCGATGCGCTCGTAGCGCCGGTGAAAGGACAACTGTACTACGAATTCAACGGCGACGGAGAATGCGCACCTTGCATCGAACCGTTCATCGGACAGCATTACGACGAAGGCCAGACATTCTGCTATATCCAGACTCCTTGGGGCGAAATACAACCCATCCCAGCAGCATTGGGCGGAAAACTGGTGGAGGTTGTCGCAAAGCAAGGCGCAAAGGTAAGCAAAGGACAAGTGTTGGCATACGTTGAGCGCGACCACAAAGAGGGAGAATGAATTATCAGGCCATACTTGACAAATACTACAAGGAGGACAGTCCACTAAGGCATATTCTCCTGACACACAGTCAATCTGTAGCGCAAAAAGCGCTACAGATTGCTTTTAATCATCCGGAACTGGATCTTGACCTGGACTTTTTGAAAGAGGCGGCCATGCTGCACGACATAGGCGTGATACGGTGCGATGCTCCCGGAATCCACTGTTTTGGCGATGAGCCATATATCCTTCATGGAAGACTGGGAGCAGAAATGCTGAGAGCCGAGGGATTTCCACGCCATGCAAGGGTGTGCGAACGCCATACAGGAGCTGGGCTGACGGAACAAGACATTGTGGGACAAAACCTGCCCCTACCCCACCAGGACTTCTTGCCCGAAACGCTTGAGGAACAGGTGATATGCTATGCCGACAAATTTTTCAGCAAGACAAGACTCGACCGTGAGAAAACCATTGAACAGGCCAAGAACAGTCTGGCCAAATTCGGAGAGGAAGGAGTGGTGCGGTTTTGTCGGTGGGTACAGCTTTTCAACTAAACGCAATTCCACATATTTAAGTTAATTAGCAATTCAGTTTTTACGGTTATCAATTTAAATTCGTACCTTTGCAACCTAAAATAAGAGGTGCGCAGTTCCACTCAAGGCAGGAAAACTTCCGTTTTAAAAGGAGTCACTTTCTGCAAGGAGACCCATTGATAAAAAGCTCGGACAAGGCTACCCGTTAAAATTGGAATGAGAAAGAACTCAGTCATATTTTTGTTTCTTTTCGCCTTCATCTTCGTGATGGCGGGCAATCCTGCATTATTTGGGGGAGACAGAAGAAACCATCCGTCCGGCAACAATTCGCAGCCAACTCCCAATTCCAACGCTGGTGGAACAAACAATCCCGATACCATAGGCAAAGAAGAGTATCTCTCAGACTCCTTAAGTCTCGACTCCATCGACTTGGATGCTGTCGGTTCTCCTGTCGACCCCCGTGTTGACACCATCCGGATGGACTCCATTCAAAGGGCTATTTACCGCCACAACAAGGCAATAGACGACTCCATGCATCTGGACAGCCTGAACAAGAGAAAAAAAAACAGCATTGAATCACCGGTAAACTACAAGACAAGCGATTCGATGATTTACTACGCCGGCATGCGAATGGCTCACCTGTACGGCTCTTCCAACGTGAAATATCAGACCATGGATCTGAGCAGCGAAAAGATTGCCATGAACCTTGACAGCAACATTGTAAGGGCTACCGGTGCCTATAAGGACAGTATCCGGAGAAACATTGTGGGCAAGCCCGTATTCGTCATGGGAACAGACAAATACGAGAGCGACACAATGGCTTTCAATTTCAAAACAAAAAAAGGATTCATCAACCAAGTTTATACCGCCCAGGAAGACGGTTTCCTTACCAGCCGGCATTCCAAGAGAGATTCGAGCGGCGTGATGTATCTGGAACACGGCCGTTACACCACCTGCGATGCAGACTGCCCCGACTTCTACATTGCCCTGTCGCGTGCCAAAGTACGCCCCGGAAAGGACGTCGTGTTCGGCCCCGCCTATCTGGTGGTTGCCGACGTTCCGCTACCCCTGGCCATCCCTTACGGTTTCTTCCCGTTCACAAAAAGCTATTCAAGCGGATTCATCATGCCTACCTACGGGGATGAGAATGCACGGGGATTCTATCTTCGCGACGGAGGCTATTATTTTGCCATCAACGACAAATGGGACTTGAAACTGCTTGGAGAAATCTACACCAAAGGTTCTTGGGGCATTAGTGCAGCCAGCAATTACCGCAAACGCTACCGTTATGCGGGCAGTTTCCTGTTCAGCTATCAGGACACGAAAAACGGTGACAAGGGAATGCCCGACTTTACGGAACAAGAGAGTTTCAAGATTCAATGGAGCCACAGGCAAGACCCAAAAGCCAACCCCTTCAGTACGTTTTCTGCCAGCGTCAATTTCGCCACGTCGAGCTATGAACGCAACAACCTGACCAGTTTGTACAACCCGCAGGCAATGACACAAAGCACCCGGACATCTTCCGTTTCATGGAACACCACCTTTTCAAGCATCGGCATGACATTGAGCGGTACAACCAACATCAACCAGAACATGCGCGACTCGTCGGTAGCCATTACGCTTCCCGACCTGAACATATCCATCGCACGTTTCTATCCGTTCAAACGGAAAAAAGCGGTGGGCGACGAACGATGGTACGAAAAGATTGCGGTCAGCTACACAGGAAGGTTCTCTAACAGCATCCAGACCAAGGAGAACAAACTGCTGAAATCGAACCTGATCAAGGATTGGCGCAACGGCATGAGCCATAACATTCCGGTAAGTGCAAGTTTCACCTTATTTAATTATATCAATCTGAACCCATCGTTCAATTTCACCGACCGTACCTACACCAACAAGATAATGAAGACGTGGAATACAGCCACACAGAAAGAGGTGAACGACACGACGTATGGCTTCTACAACGTATATAACTGGAACATGAGCTTGAGCGCATCTACCAAACTCTACGGATTCTGGACACCCTACCGGAAACTCTTTGGCGACAAGATTCAGACCATTCGCCACGTCATCACACCACAAATTTCTTTCAGTTATGCGCCCGACTTCGGCAGCCGCCGTTACGGTTATTACCAGACTTACCAAAAAACCGATGCCAACGGGAATGTTACGTTAGAGGAATACTCACCCTACAGCAACGGATTGTTTGGAGTTCCGGGAAAGGGAAAGACAGGCAGTTTTTCGTTTAGCGTACAAAACAACCTTGAAATGAAAGTGAAGTCGGACAAGGACAGTACGGGGTTCAAGAAAATCAGCCTGATAGACGACCTTTCGCTGAACATGGCCTACAACATGTCGGTGGCCGAACGGCCGTGGAGCGACTTGGGCATGTCGCTCCGAATAAAACTGACGAAGAACTACACGTTCAACATGAACACTTCTTTTGCCACCTACGCATGGGAACTTGACAAAGAGGGAAAGCCGCAATTGAGCAACCGGACGGAATACAGTCTCGGCCGTTTCGGCCGTTTTCAGGGAATGTCGCAGAACCTGTCGTTCACACTGAACCCGGAAAAAATCAAGAAATGGTTCAGTGGAGACAAAGATGACAAGGAAAACAGGAACACAACTCGCGATGATGAAGACGAAATAGACGTGGATACGAATATTGACAGAGAGATGGAACGGGGAAAGAGGGCTGCAGGCAATGGGAAAAGCGGCAAGGCTGAAACCGATGCGGACGGCTATATGAGTTTCTCCATGCCCTGGTCTCTGACGGTTGGGTATGGCATCACCATGCGTGAGAACACCAACGGAAAGTTCAACACCAAGACCATGCGCTATCCGTATTCATTTACGCAGAATCTGAACGTCAGCGGTAATTTGCAAATCAGTGCAGGATGGAACATCACTTTCAGCAGCGGTTACGACTTTGACCTGCACAAACTGAGTATGACGACAGCATCGCTCTCGCGCGACTTGCACTGCTTCAACATGTCGTGTTCGGTAGTTATCGCTCCCTACACATCCTACAACTTCACCTTCCGCTGCAACGCCGCCACGCTTACCGATGTATTGAAATACGACAAGCGCAGCGGTTACAGCAATGCCGTACAGTGGTATTGAGAACACGAGGATGAAAGAAACAGTGCCGGCGGCATCTTCCTATTGTATCATTTTTTGCAACGCAGCCTCTTCGCCTACCACCCAAATAATGTCGTCCTCTTCAAAACGATAGGATGGCAGAACCTGAGAAAGAGTTTCTTTTCCTTCTTCAATCCCCACGACCATACAATTGTATGTGTTGCGGATACCGCTGTCTTCCAAGGTTTTTCCCACAAACGGACTACGCGCGGTAATAATCATTTGCCGCAGTTTCATTTCTCTTTTTTCTATATCGGGGTCTTCGGGAAACAGTTCGCCATTGATGGCTCTGTTGAAAGACGTGAGCTGATCGTCGCTACCGATGGCTTGAATGAGGTCACCTGGAAAGACAATGGTCTCGCCATTAGGGATATTGATGCGCTGTTTTCCTCGCAAAATGCTGCTGACATGAACACCAAACTTGTTTCGGAACTGCAAATCACTCAAAGTTTTTCCCATCCAAAGCGAGTCTTCGGGCACTCTGATGTCAGCGATGTGAATATCCCTATCGAGCAAATGCCCCTCATACAGCGGCCGCTTGTGCCCTCGCACTTGTGCTGCGATTTCCCGCGAACGCAGATTGAGGATGAACAAACGTTCCAACCGGATGCTGCGATGCTTGATCCAACGGGACAAAATCACCAACACCACCACAACGACTCCGATGGTCATCATCAATGCATGGCTGAAGCGTGTGAGATAATTGCAAATGTAGAAAACAAATCCAATGGCTATGACAAAACGTACCAAGATGGTGAAAATGAGCGGCAGCCGATTGTAATTGCTCTCCTCCCAAAGGGCTTTGAACTCCTCACTGTGGTTCTTTTTCATCACCATGGCACGCAAGAAAGGCGATATGATCAAAACGGTGGCAATACCCGTAATGGCATTGGCATACCAGTGCAGATTCCAGCCGGGGAATATTTGGCGGGCAACGGGCAAAAAGAACGTGAACATCAAAGCGATGGCTGCCGAAGAAAGAATGGAATAAATGAGGGTGTTCCGCGCCATTTGCAGGAGCAACTGTTTCCACTTGCTCTGCTCTGACGTGCCGGGATGACTCATGGCAAGGTGGTTGAGCGTCCGAATCCATTTGTCGGGCAAAAGTTTGTCAAGACGGCTGTAGGATGGGACAGACGCTCTTATCATGTAAGGGGTGAGAAAGGTTGTAATGACAGAAACCGCCACTACAACAGGATAGAGAAAATCACCGATGACTCCCAGCGAAAGTCCTAAGGAGGCGATGATAAACGAGAACTCACCAATCTGTGCCATGGAGAAACCGCATTGCATGGCCGACTTCAAAGACTGACCGCTAATGAGGAAACCGAACGAACCAAGGACGGACTGCCCCACGAGGATGGTCAAGACCAACAGCACGATGGGCAGGGCATAGTCGGTAAGGACAACCGGATCGACCAGCATTCCCACAGAAACAAAGAAGATGGCCCCGAAGAGGTTCTTAACCGGCTCTACCAAACGTATGATCTTGTCCGCCTCAATGGTTTCTGCCAGAATGCTCCCCATGATGAATGCCCCGAAAGCACTGCTAAAGCCAACTTGGGTGGAAAGAACGGCCATGCCGCAGCACAGCCCCAAGGAGACGATGAGCAAAGTCTCGCTATTCATCAAATGACGAGTGGACCGCAAGAACTGCGGAACGGCAAAGATTCCCACGACAAACCACAACACGAGGAAAAATACAATCTTCAGCACACTATGCAGCATCTGCCCTCCATCGGGATTGGAACCGCTGGCTATGGCACTCAACATCACCATCATCACGATAGCAAGAATGTCTTCCAATATCAGCACACTCATCACCAAACCCGTGAATCGCTGCTGCCGCAACCCCAAATCGTCGAACGCCTTATAGATAATGGTAGTGGAACTCATGGCGAGCATACCACCAAGAAAGATACAATCCATTTTGTTCCAGCCGAAAAGATGCCCCGCCATCATGCCTGCCAGCATCATGGAAAACACGATGGTGAGCGTGGTGATGATGGGCGATGCCCCCATTTTGAGAATCTTTTTGAAAGAAAAATCCAAACCCAATGAGAACAAGAGAAACATCACTCCGATGTCTGCCCATGTCCGGATGTTCGCACGGTCGATTACCTGCATCGTATAGGGCATGTGCGGACTGACAATGAATCCTGCCACGATATAGCCCAAGACCAAGGGTTGTTTCAGTTTCTTGAACACGAGAGTCACCACTCCCGCCACCATCAATATGAGTGCCAAGTCTTTGATTAAACTCGGAAGTTCTGTCATTATATCTGTATTTTAAACAAAAGACGCAACTTGTTTTCACGAGCCGCGTCTTTTGGAGTTGTATTTCCAACCGTTCAATGTTTCAGCGGTTGGCTTTCAATCATGACGATTGCCTTTCTATTGTTACCGTTTCCGACTCTTCTCTCAATCGTTATATTCAGCGGTCAGCTCGCAGATTTTCACGATGACTTGCATGGCTTTCTCCATCACCTGTATAGAGATGAACTCATATGGTCCGTGGAAATTGACACCACCGGCAAAGATGTTGGGGCAAGGAAGCCCCTTGAAAGAGAGCTGGGCACCGTCGGTACCTCCGCGAATCGCTTTTACGCGTGGGGGCACATCGCAATCTTGCATTGCCCGCAACACGATATCCACAACGTGCATATTGGGGTCGATCTTCTCTTTCATGTTGTAATACTGGTCGTTCATGTCTATGCCGACTGTTCCATCACCGTATTTTTCATTCATCTTGTCCACACACGCTCTCATGAAGTCCTTCCGGTCTTCAAACTTCTTCCGGTCGTGGTCGCGGATGATATAACTCAACTTGGCATTTTCAATTCCGCTTTCAATGCCCAACAGATGATAGAATCCCTCATAATCTTCTGTGGTTTCCGGTGTTTCATCAGCAGGAAGCAATTGAGCAAATTCCGCAGCCAAACGGTTGGCATTCACCATTTTCCCCTTGGCATATCCCGGATGCACGCTCACACCTTTGATATGAATCTTGGCACCGGCAGCATTGAAGTTTTCAAATTCCAATTCTCCCAAATCACCACCGTCTATGGTATAGGCCCATTGGCATCCGAATTTTTCCACATTGAAATGGTGTGCCCCCTTGCCAATTTCCTCGTCAGGGTTAAATCCCACACGGATATCCCCGTGCTTGATTTCCTTGTGGTCGCGCAAGTAGCACATGGCCTGCATGATTTCAGCAATTCCTGCCTTGTCGTCGGCTCCCAACAAAGTCTTGCCGTCGGTCACTATCAAATCTTCTCCCACATGCTGCAACAACTCTGGAAATTTGTTCGGCGAAGAAACAATCCCCGGACTCAGTTCGATGTCTGTTCCGCTATAATTGTGCACGATGCTTGGATTAACGTTTTCGCCGCTGCAATCGGGCGACGTATCATAGTGGCTGATGAAACCGATGGTGGGAACATCCTTTTTGATGTTCGATTTCAAAGTTGCGTAAACATAGCCCATTTCATCAAGTTCAACGTCCGAAAAGCCCTCATTCTCGAGTTCTTCCTTCAGATATTCTGCAAAAACAAGTTGTTTGGGGGTACTTGGCACACTCTCGCTTTCTTCAGAAGACTGTGTGTCGAATTTCACATAATTCAAAAATCTTTGGGTAATATCCATCTTATATGATTTAT
>JALFBL010000009.1 GCA_022773395.1 Prevotella sp. | reverse complement strand
GGAAATACGATGAAAAGCCCGACTTTGCCGTTTACAACATGGGCGGAATAAGAGCTGCGTTGCCGTCGGGGAAAGTTACCTACGGGGATGTGATGGAAGTGGCTCCTTTTGAAAACAGAATATGTTTTTTGAGCTTGACGGGGGCGAAGGTGATGGAACTTTTCGGACAGATTGCCCGGCGAGGCGGCGAGGCGGTGAGCCGTGGGGTGGAACTGGTCATTGACGGAAAGGGAGAATTGAAATCGGCACGCTTGAACGGGCAGGAAATTGATCTGGAGGCGACGTACAGGGTGGCCACCATTGATTATGTTGCGGCCGGAAATGACAAGATGGAGGCGTTCAAGAGCAAGACGGATGTGAAGGCACCGAATGACGAGCGGAGCATTGCCCGTTTGGTGTTGGTGGATTACCTGAAAGAACAGGAAAGGATGGGGAAGGCTGTTGATGGCAATATAGAAGGACGGATCAAAGTGGAGGATTGAAGATGAAACGATATTATATACTGGGTTTGCTGTTTGTTTTTGCTTTGGCTGTTGATGGGCAGGACAGAAAATTGGTGGTTCTTTGCACAAACGACACGCATAGCACGATTTATCCCATGAATCCGAATCTCGGTGACACGGCAGAGGCGGATAGGGGAGGGTTTCTCAGAAGATTGGCGATGCTGAAGCAAGAGAGGAAGGCACATCCTGATTTGCTGCTTTTCGACAGCGGTGATTTTTCTCAGGGTTCACCTTATTATAATTTGTTTCAAGGCGATGTGGAAGTAGAACTGATGAACCGGATGGGTTATGACGCTTGCACGATTGGCAACCATGAATTTGACTTCGGGTTGGAAAACATGGCAAGGATTTTCAAGAAAATGAAGTTCCCCGTGGTTTGTTCCAATTATGACGTGAGAGGTACGGTGCTGGAAGGATTGGTCAAGGATTATGTGATTTTGAGACGCAACGGACTGAAAATAGGAGTGTTCGGCATTTCGCCTGTGCTGGACGGACTGGTGCCTGCCGACAAGTATGGAGGGGTGAAATATTTGGATGCTGTGGAGGAGGCAAACAGGGTGGTCTCGGTGTTGAAAGCGAAAAAATGTGATGTGGTGATTTGTATCTCGCATATAGGATGGGAGGATATGGGAAGTGTCGATGACAAGCGGTTGGTGGCTAATACAAAGGGGATCGACCTGGTTTTGGGCGGACATTCGCATTCCTGTTTCAAAGAATTGCGCTATCTGGAAAATGCAGAGGGAAAAACTGTTGCGGTTGACCAAAATGGGAAACATGCCCTGTTTGTGGGAAAGATTGTTCTTGATTTCAAGAAGAGGTAAACCGCAGTACTGGCATTGGGGAGGCCTGCAATGGATCGTTGCGGGAGATTGTCGCTCTCACTCGAAATAGAAGGTGAGGGCGATGATTTTTGTATGCGCTTTGTTCACAGAATTGGAATAGGCAAGCATATTCTTGTCTTTCAGCCGGGAGGAGTGGGTCTTGTCCAGAGCGTCCATCAAGCTGTAGCTGAATTTCAGCTCGGGGCGCAGTTTGAAGAAAGGCAGGTAGAAATCGCAGCCTATACCGATTTCAAAATAGCAGTCGTATCTTTTCAACTTGAGGTAGTTGTCGCTGCTGCCCGACAAATTGATCATGGGGTTGAGACCCGCTATTATGTAGGGGCGATAGTTGTTCAGACGTTCTGCACCGTAAATCAGATGGAGGGCTGACGAAATGTAGGCGGTTTTCATGTCTTGGTGCTGCTCGGTAGGGGTTCCATTGTTCTGCGGGTCGGCGAGATGGTGGAACGTGAGGTGGCGGTTGCCGAAATACATGGCAGGGGCAACGCGAAAGGCAAAATGTTTGTCGATGCGCAGTTCGCCAAGCACGCCTACCGTAAAGCCGGCATCCCATCTGTCCTGGTCGCAGGTGATGAGTTGTTCCGTTGTCGTGCCCTCTGTGCCGGTGATGGTTTGCTGTCCGATGTTTTGAAACTCTATGTCTTGAAAGTGTGTACCCACAAGCACACCAAAATGGAACGGCCTTAGATCGGTGTAAGGACGGTTCTCGACTGTTCGCGTTTGTGCCTGGCTGTGCAGATCCGACAATGCGAGGATAATGATGAAAAGCAATCTGATTTTCATTATAAGAATAACGATTCCTGCTGGATTATATTGTGTGTGTCTCTTAAAACAACGGTAGGGAATGGCTAAAAATGCTTTTGGAGTTAAGTTTGTGTGAGGTGCAAGACTGTGGAAACGGGGGACAGGAATAGCCTGGACAGGCATTCGGTTTTTGTGGAATTGACTTTCTTTTGCAAATGAAAGTTAAATACGGAAAAAGGCAATACCTAATAATAGGTATTTCGGAATTAATGTTTATCTTTGCACACACTAAAATAGTGTAAATATTAATTATAAACGAATAAAACAATAACATTATGGCTTATGTAATTGGCGAAGACTGCATTGCATGCGGTACTTGTATTGATGAATGTCCTGTAGGTGCAATCTCTGAGGGCGA
>JALFBL010000119.1 GCA_022773395.1 Prevotella sp. | reverse complement strand
GTGCCTTGAACGGTTCTTATACCATGCGCTGCTTTGGATTGAACAATGCATTGATGCTAATTTTCGCTTTTGCCGGCTGCTTGAAACAAACAGTTCTGATTCATGCATCGCTTGTAAGAAAAGGCGAATATGGCTATGCGTTCATTGCCAAAAGTGGAACGGGAAAGAGTACCCAGGTAAGCATGTGGCTGAGACATATCGAAGGGTGTGACTTGATGAATGACGACAATCCTATTATTCGTGTCATAGATGACCAGCCTTATGTATATGGCAGTCCGTGGAGTGGTAAAACTCCCTGTTATAGAGTAGTAAAAGCCAAGTTGGGTGCCATAACGAGAATAGATAGGGCTAAGATGAATTCCATTGAGAAATTGAAACCCGTTGAAGCGTTCGCTTCATTGTTGCCTTCATGTTCCACGATGAAATGGGACTGTGGCATCTTTGATGCAATCTGTACTATGGTGAGCAGATTGGTAGAGTTGTCGGACATTTATACACTTCATTGCCTGCCCAATGAAGAAGCTGCACAAATATGTTGCAAGACAATTGCTAAAGATAAGACATGAAACAGGCAGGAAACAATGGAAAGAAAATGAAGGAGGTACAGTTTGCCAATTCTGAGTTTTTGCCGGAAATTGTAAAACTGCTGGACGAGGGGCATAGTGTTACCTTGAAGTTGAGAGGATTCAGCATGCGTCCTTTCCTTGAGGACGGGAGAGACAAAGCGGTTTTGACAAAACCTTCCCATCCGAAAGTGGGCGACCCTGTTTTGGCCGAAGTATCTCCCAAGCATTTCGTATTGCACCGGATTATTTCAATTCAGGGAAACAATGTTGTGTTAAGGGGAGACGGCAATCTGGCCGTGGAGCGATGCCGTATAGAGGACATTAAAGGAGCGGTTCTGGGCTTTTACAGAAAAGGTAGAAATGTACTTGACCGTACTGACGGGAAAAAATGGAAAGTGTATTCGTGGATATGGATGCGGCTTTTCCCCATAAGGAGGTATCTGCTGGCAATGTATCGTAGAATGGTATGAAAGTACTATCCAACAATGACAAAGGGATCATTATACAAATAATAATGTAATATAAAAACAATATAACAATGAAAGCAAAGAAAGGTTTCAACCTTCGCACGGTTTGCGGAGAACAGATTATTGTGGCAGAAGGTAAGGAAAACATCGATTTCAGCAATATAATTAGCATGAACGAATCATCGGCATATTTGTGGAAGAACATACAGCACAAAGACTGTTTCACCCACGAAGATTTAGTGCGACTGCTTGTTTCGGAATATGAAGTGGATGAAGCAACGGCTCTGAACGACGTTAAGGAAGTGACGAACCAATGGTTTGAAGCTGGGATTATGGAAGTCTGATTTATGAACAGGCTTCCTCAAAATGAAAGCCGCTTCCATCTCTCACAAGACAAAAGCGGCCAAAAGTGTCTTCAATTTATTATTAGTTTAAGGTGAATTGATGATTTTAGAGATTCGGAATATTGTTCCAAACCATAAAATATTATGTGATAAAAGCAATCTTCATCGCTTTTCTGTATCTCATATTTCAAGTTGCAAATATACAGAATTTTATTTTAATTCCAATAGTTTTTAGGTATAAATAATGAATGAAAAACATCATGGATTGCAGACCGTCTCTGTAGCGGCATTGGCAGATTGCTACATATTTCCCTGCTTTGCAGGTGGAATAGGCTGCTAAGAGATTCCTTTTATCATGTTATTGAGCAAGAATGTGGCATTTTGATTGCGCGCCACACCTTTAGTGATTTTATATGTATAGGTTATTTGGGCAGCCAATTCTATCTCAAAACAATAGTTGTGGAATCGCCCACTCTCGTTTTGATCCATCTTTGACAATTCCAAATCATGTGTGGCAATAATGCCCGTTACCGGTAGTCTGGAGATTTCTTGCAAGAATAAACGCGACCCGTTCAGTTTGTCTAAAGAATTGGTGCCTTTCAAAATCTCGTCAAGAATAATCAATGTACGTTTGTTGGTTTCCATGTTTTCTTTCCCGTATCTGCCGCACACTTCCATCAATTGTTTCAATCGCAGCAATTCCGCATTGAAATACGATATTCCATGGGTAAGGTCATCGGTTGTACGCATGCTGCTGAACAAGGAAAATACAGATATTTGCAAATTGTCTGCAAATACAGGCATACCATTCATGGCAAGAATATAGTTGATGCCCACCGCACGAAGGAAGGTGCTTTTCCCTGCCATGTTGGCTCCTGTAATGATATAATAATTGGAATCTTTCACCTCAAAGTCGTTTTTTACGGCTTTAGAACCCAAGAAAGGATGATACAGTCCTTGAACCTTATAGATTATTTCGTTTGATCTTACGAACTGTGCATTAGTGGCCAATGGCTCATTATAGTGGAAAGTCGCCATAGAGACGAGAGCGTCAAAGTGGCTTATCGCCTCTATCCACTCTTCAATGCTCAGCATGTATTTAGATTGCCACTTCAAGAAACGTCTTACAAGAAAAAAATCGCTCAGTCCTGCTACATTAAAGATAATCAGCCCAAGCACGTTGCCTCTTCTGTCTATACCATCGAGAATATTTTTCAACTCTTTGAAAGATTGCATGGCATTTCCTTCTTCATTAACAAACGAGCGGATGATGGAGACGTTCTCGCTGCTCTTGAGGCCAGAATCGGCCACCACTCCAATAAGATGTATGTATGCTTTGAGCTGCCTGTGGATTTTACTCACAATTTTGTGGATGACATGTAGCGGACGGGCGCAGACGGAAAAGACAAGGAAAAATTGTACGATGCCCCATACCACGGGGAATGTGCAGTTTACTTTTCCCATGATGGCAGCAATAACATTGACCGCAAAACCTGAAATGACGCATATTGCCATGACGAGTGACCGTTTTTTCAAGGCAAATTGCGGTACTTTCACCTCTTTGATACTTGTCATCACCTTGATGATGTCTGCGGTATCTATCTCGCCCTGTTGTCCATGCATTAGGAACGATGTTCTCAGTTGTTCTCTTTCCGACAGTTCGCTGATGGCCTCATTCCTTGCCTTGATATGTTCAATGGTTCTGACTTTATCGTTTGCCAGTTCCCGGGCAAGCCAGTTGCTTCCTCCAGTAGTAATGGTACGGTTGATGCGATGAAAAAGAGAATCTGCACCAAATATATCCATGTCAAATGTGAAAGGATGGTGCGGATCTATATAGAAGTCGCCTGCAGCAAACAGACTGTAATCTCCTTCCAAATATTTTGCCTCTTTCCTGTAAACACTTTTCAAGTTTTCCAGTTTCTCTACATGGTTGCTATTGTTTGTGTCGATACGCCTTATTATCAGATAGGCAATCAAAAAAGCAGCAGCCAACAACAAAGCCCAAACATGTTGTCCCCATCCAATATAGGCACAAACGCATGCAATCATCAGCGAGAAAGAAGTCAATTCTCCTGTCACAAATATTTTGCTCTTTTTCTTCTTGCTGATGATGCTTTCCGTCAAAGAATCTATTTTAAGACGATAGAAATCCCTGATGCTTTCTTTACTCCTTGTCATGTCTTAAGATAATTTTGTGCAAAGTTATGCATTCGTGCCGATTTCTACAAGTTTCGCCTGTTATTCCATGTTAAAACGTGCCACCAAAGGAAGATGGTCGCTATAGCCACGGTTGTATCGGTAGCCTCTGTAGGTTCGCAGAGGCTGTACACCTCCATATTGTTTGTCTGTTTCAAGCAAAAATTCTTTGTCGTGTATATGACACGAGACCATTCTTTTTTCCACTTTTTGGCTCGCCAGTATATGGTCGATATGCTCCCACTTCCCTTTGAATTTATAAGTGCCTTCTGCTCCATTCTTTCCTCTCGACAGGCAGGAGATGTTGTGCACTCCATGGGAATAAATGAGGCGCAAGGACTCATCGTCATGGTGGTCGTTGAAGTCACCGGCTACGATGATGTTCGGCTCTTTGATTCTCTGATGCAGCGAGTCTATAGATTCTGCCAGCTTTTCCACCACCGCCATTCTGAAAGGATTCGTAACTCGCTTTCCTCCGAATCTGCTGGGGGCATGAACCACATAAATATGCAATGTGTCACCCAAAGTCGTTTGCCCAGCAACATAGAGAATGTCTCTTGTCTTCCTCATCTTTTTCACAGAACCGATGCATAGTGAATAATGCCGAATCAAGCGGAAAGTGTAAGGACTGTAGAGCAACGCCACGTCTATACCACGTTCGTCCGGACTGTCTGTCATCACGTATTCGTAACCGGCATTGCGCAGTACAGAACGTTTGGTCAGGTCGCGCACAACAGAGTCGTTTTCCACCTCACACAAAGCTACAATATCCGGCAACTGCCATTCCGCCCCTTCTCCTCCACACGAAAGAATCTCTTTGCCAATGTTGTTCAGTTTTGTCCAATATTTATGGACATCCCAGCGCCTCATACCGTCGGCCGTGAACTCCGTGTCATCCTTTATACTGTCTCGCTGACAGTCAAACAAGTTTTCACAGTTCAATTCCACGAACGTGAAAATTCCCAATAATAAATAGGTAAAACTCATCATTTGTTTTTCATGTATTTATCCGTTTCTAATGGAAAGATGTAGAAATTGAACGCAAATATACACCAACTTTTTGTTTTTTGCGCAGGTTTTATCAAGAAACTTGGATTTGTGAGGTCGTAATTTGTTTTTTACGATGCAAATTTGTAAGTTTGCAAATGGTAAAACAGTCATAATTGATAGAGGATAAATAAAAATGGAAAAAATAACACTGAACAATGGAAAGGTGATGCCCATTTTGGGATTCGGCACTTTTTTGACTCCCAATGGTGAAACAGCTGTTGAATCAGTGCGTTGTGCCATAGGATGCGGCTACCGACACATAGACACGGCCGCCATTTACGGCAACGAACAAAGTGTAGGCGAGGGCATTCAACAGAGTGGAGTGGAACGCGAACAACTGTTTATCACCAGCAAAGTATGGAATGCTGATCGAGGCTACGATTCCACATTGAAGGCTTTTGAAAAAACGCTCAAAGACCTCAGACTGGACTATCTCGATTTGTATCTGATACATTGGCCTGCCAACAAAAAACACTTTGGCGACCAGGCTGACAGCATTAACAAAGAAACGTGGAGAGCCTTCGAAAAGCTTTATAAGGAAGGTGTTGTCAAAACTATTGGATTGAGCAATTTCATGCCCCACCATATGGATGCAGTTCTGCAGGATGCCCATATCGTACCTGCTGTTGACCAAATAGAATATCATCCGGGATTTATACAAGCAGAATGTGTAGAATACTGCAAGGAAAAAGGCATCGTTGTAGAGGCATGGAGTCCACTGGGCAGGGGCAACGTGCTCTTCGATGACTTGTTGGTTGGCTTGGCCGAGAAATACGGACACACGGTTGCCCAGCTTGTCATTAGATGGGTGATGCAGAATGGACTGGTGCCTTTGGTAAAATCGGTAACACCTTCAAGAATAGAAGAAAATATTCAGGTGTTCGATTTCGAAATTTCGCAGGAAGACATGGCACTCATCAACGGAATGAGCGCAGAAAGAATAGGAAGCCACCCAGACGAAGCGGATTTCTAAAGGCATCCATCAACACCTAATAAAAACTTTTTTACAGAAAGCAAGAAAATGACAGACAATGACCAAAGAAAAAACAGAAGACAAAAATGACAGGAAAAGAAAGAGATGAACGTTTCATGCGCATGGCCATACAGTTGGCTACAGAGAACGTGTCTAACGGCGGTGGACCTTTCGGGGCGGTAATTGTAAAAGACGATGATGTGGTGGCAACGGGAGTGAACAGGGTGACGGCCAAACATGACCCTACGGCTCATGCGGAAGTGAGTGCCATAAGAGCTGCCTGTGAAAAGCTTGGCACTTTCGAGTTGAGAGGCTGCACAATATACACTTCGTGCGAACCGTGCCCAATGTGTCTGGGAGCCATCTACTGGGCACGTATCGATCGTGTATTTTGTGGCTGTAATCAAAACGATGCCGATGCGATAGGTTTTAGCGATGCATTTATATATAAGGAATTGGAAAAGCCCAAGGATGAACGAGAACTCCAGCAGACGTTCATTCTTCATGAAGAAGCATTGAAAACTTTCAAGGCTTGGACTGACAAGGAAGACAAAATTGCGTATTAATCAGGCGAACGGATGTGCAACGTATAGTAGAATCCATGGTCTTGGCAATATTTTTATTGTTGGCGATGTTCATTTCAGACTATATTTTGTATCTTTGCAATCGGTATGAGAATAGACATCATTACAGTATTGCCCGAAATGATAGAGGGTTTCGTGAACGAGTCAATCCTTGCAAGAGCGCAAAGGAAAGGGCTTGCCGAAATACATTTGCATAATCTTCGTGACTACACCAATGATAAATGGCGTAGAGTAGACGATTATCCTTACGGTGGCTTTGCAGGAATGGTGATGCAAATAGAGCCTATCGACAAGTGCATTTCCGCATTGAAAGCAGAAAGGAAATATGATGAAGTGATTTTTACCACACCTGATGGAGAACAGTTCAACCAACATGTGGCCAACGACTTGTCATTGAAAGAAAACCTGATAATCCTGTGTGGGCACTACAAAGGTATTGACCAACGGGTGCGAGACCACTTAATTACCCGAGAAATCTCCATTGGCGACTATGTACTGACGGGGGGTGAATTGGCTGCCGCCATTATGACAGATGCCATTGTGAGGGTGGTGCCTGGTGTTGTCGGTGACGAACAGAGCGCATTGAGCGATTGTTTTCAAGACGACTTACTGGCAGCACCCATCTATACTCGACCCGCAGAGTACAAGGGGTGGAAAGTGCCTGATATATTGCTGAGCGGCCACGAGGCAAACATCAAAAAATGGGAAATGGACCAGGCCTTGGAAAGGACAAAACGTCTGCGTCCAGATTTGCTGAAAGAATAGAAACCTTAATATTAACTTTTATTTTATATTGACAATGAATAAAGTAATTGCAAAACCTCAGTTGACAATTAGCGAAGCTCTTGTTGAAGCAAAGGGCAAGTTGTTGAATTTTAAAGGACGTTCTCGTCGTTCTGAATTTTGGTGGTGTTCGCTCGTTGCCATTGCCACATGTGTTGTATTGGGCTGGATTCCATTTATCGGTTTCATTCTGAGTCTTGTTGTAGGATTTTTGATGATTCCATTGATTTTCCGCCGTCTGCATGACACAGGACACAGCGGTTGGTGGTATGGTATAGTTCTCATTATAGGAGTTGTTGTAGTTGGCTCAACGGTGGGTCCTATGGTTGCTGCCTTTTCCGACATTGCCACAAACCCAACCGCAGACTCCAACGAATTGGTTTCTGGGATCATTCAGGCACTTACCAATCCCGTATCCATTGTATCTTCATTGGTCAACCTGATTCTGCAAATCATTGTGCTTGTATTTTGCATTCAAGACAGCCATGTTGAATCCAACAAATATGGTGATTCCCCAAAATATGTAATAGAAGGTTGATAAAGTACAATATGACAGATGGGGCGGAACGGAACGTCTACAGATATTTTTTACAGAAGGCCTCGCCCAGCGCGAAGCCTTCTTCGTATAAGCGTTCCAACTTTTGAACGTCTCTTTCCATCCGTCCCACTTCTATTTTTCTGATAGGACGGATGCAGATGATTTGCCTTTTTCGCTCCATTTCCTCTATCATTTCCAATTGTTTGTTATACGCCTCGCAGCGATGGCTGAGCGCCACACGCAGACGGGGATAGTTCTTGTAAATGAAATGGGGAATCTTATGGTCTTTCTCCTGACTGCGATAACCGTAGTTGCGAGTGAGTACCACCACATTGTGAGAGTGTCCACATGCTATGGACCGAAGAACAGGAATGCTGTCAACGATGCCTCCATCAAGCATGGGCGTATTGTCGATGCGCACAATTTTGCTGACAAATGGCAGGGAACTGCTGGCACGCACAATGTCCAAGAGCCGCTGTTTATCTTTGTATTCAGACAGATAACAGGCTTTTCCCGTCAGACAATTGGTAGTGACTATTTCAAATTCCGCATGATGTCGGAAATAGGCATCCCAGTCGTATGGCAACAATTTATTGGGAAAATCATCATACAGCAACTTCTGGTCGAAAATACACCCTTGCATCACTAAATGTCGAATACCGATGTAATCATATTTGGCTAAATAGTCGATATTGGAAATGCGTGCCCTTCTTTTTTGGCGGCTTATGTAGGACATTCCGTTGCAGGCTCCTGCCGAAACGGCCACGGTGTATTGAAAATACAAATTGTTCTTCATGAACCCGTCAAGCACACCGCTGGTGAAGACACCGCGCATTCCGCCGCCCTCAAGAACCAATCCTGTATTTCTGTTTATCTGCATCATTTTCAGGCAAAGGTATTAAAATTTCATTATAAATTGGTGTTGAGTGGATTGTTTTTTGTATCTTTGCTGCAAATTTATAAATTTAAAACTATGTTTCATAAAGACGTATATATCAGCCGCCGTGCTGAATTGAAAAAAAGAATGAACAGTGGTGTTGTGATTCTTTTCGGAAACAACGAATCACCCTGCAATTATCCCTCAAATGCTTATTCGCCTTTTAGGCAGGACTCTTCGTTTCTGTATTATTTCGGACAACGCAGAGACGGATTAGTGGGTGTTATTGACGTAGACCAGAACAAAGAGATTCTCATCGGCGACGATATCGACATTGATGACATTGTGTGGTATGGTG